>JBKJKH010000283.1:0-4697 GCA_046597595.1 Gemmatimonadaceae bacterium | reverse complement strand
TCCGCAACGGCCACCTCGAGGATGTGTGGTGGACATACGGCTATAGTCCCGTGCGCGATGACGACGGCAGCATCGGCGGAACGCTCGTCGTCTGTCAGGAAACGACGCCACGAGTGCTCGCCGAACATCGACTGGCTGAACAGCACCGGGAGTCGGAGCGCGCAGCCGCGGCACTCGCCGAGGCCCATGCGCGCTTCCGTGCGGTGCACGATGTGTCACCGGATGTGTCGATCCTCGCAGAAGCCGTACGCGACGACAGCGGACACATTTCCGACTTTCGCTTCATCTATGCGAACGAGGCCACGCACCGCATCCTGTTGGCGCGCGACGAGGAGATCGTCGGACGGACTGTCCGCGAGGCATTTCCTGAATCAGCGGGCCGCATCGCGCACTACGCGCGGGTCGTCGAGAGCGGCGTCATGATGCTCGAGGACATCCACTACACGCGGCATGCCGCGTCACTCGGCTTGCGCGTGACGGTGGTGAAGGTCGGTGACGGCGTGCATGTGAACGCGGTCGATCTCACCGCGCGAATCCAGGCGGCTGAGGAGCGTGAGCAGCTGCTTGCCGCCGCTGAGCGCGCGCGCGAGGAAGCGGAGCGCGCGAACCGGGCGAAGAGCGATTTTCTCGCCATCGTGAGCCACGAGCTGCGCACACCATTGAGCGCGATCGACGGCTACGCGGAGTTGATGGAGATGGGTGTGCGCGGTCCGCTGACCGCGCAGCAACGGCACGACCTCGAGCGCATCCGGCGGAGCCAGCGCCATCTCCTTGGCCTCATCAATGGCGTCTTGAATTATGCGCGCGTCGAAGGCGGCACGGTGCAGTACAATATCGAGCCGGTCATCGTGGCGAATGTGCTGAGCAGCTGCGAGGAACTGACAGGACCGCAGATGCGCGCGAAATCGCTCGCGTTCGCGATCGCCGATTGCGATCCTGCCCTGCGTGTGCTCGCAGACATCGAGAAGCTCGAACAAATCCTGATCAACCTGCTCACCAACGCCATGAAGTTCACGGATGGCAGCGGACGTATCTCCCTTTCCTGCTCGGCAACCGACGAGACGATCACGATTTCCGTCGCGGACACGGGTCGGGGCATCCCGGCGAACAAGGTCGAGCAAATTTTTGCACCGTTCGTGCAGGTCGATGCACAGTTGACACGCAGCACCGAGGGCATCGGGCTCGGACTTGCAATCAGCCGCGACCTGGCGCGTGCCATGGGCGGCAACATTATCGTTGAAAGCACGCTTGGAGTGGGGAGCGTGTTCTCCCTGACATTGCCGCGTGCCCAATGAATTGTGGGAGTTCCTGAGGAAGGATCCCGTAATCAGGGACCAGGGACCCGGGACACGGTTCCTTATGAAGGATCCAGTAATCAGGGACCAAGGGACCAAGGGACCTCATTTGGAAAGGCGCCTCCGCATTGCCCATAGCATCGCGCTCACTTCATCGGCCAACATGAGCGCCTTCGCCGCTGATTGCAGCGAGAGTAGCTGGAGAGCGAGGCACAGCTCGATGTGCGAGCGCAGTTCGTTCGTAGATGCGCGCGCGATGCCCAGGTAGCGCGAGTACTGCGCGGGGGACGCGCTGGCATTGCCCTCAGCGATGTTCTGGCTGATCGAAGCCGCAGCGCGTCGCATCTGTTGGCGCAACCCGCTTCGTTCGTAGGGGGAAGCTGATTCGCGAGACGGTACGCCTCACACGCGAGTTCGACCGCCTTCTTCCACGCGAGGACATGCTGATGTCCGCCGTATCCAAGCCCCTGCATAGGCGCAGGATACACGATGATGCAGCTACCGCATCATTCCCTGGATGCAGAGCGCATCAAATTGTCCCTTGGCCTGGTCTCTGGTCCCTGGTCCCTGATTGCATGATCCTTCACAAGGAACCGTCAGGCCAATACCTCCACGTACGCATCAGTGTTCGGGCACGAACACACCAGATTCCGATCCCCGTACGCCGATTCGATCCGCCCGACCGACGGCCAGAACTTGCGCTCGAGCGTCCACGGCGCGGGAAACGCCGCTTTCTCGCGGGTATACGGATGCGACCACTCGGTTGCAATCACCGACGACATCGTGTGCGGCGCGTGCTTGAGCGGATTGTCATCGCGCGGCAGATGGCCGTCCTCCACTTCCTTGATCTCCTCACGAATCGCGATCAGCGCCCAACAGAACCGGTCGATCTCCTGCTTCGACTCGCTTTCCGTTGGTTCGATCATCAACGTCCCCGCGACGGGAAAGGACACGGTCGGCGCATGGAATCCGTAATCCATCAACCGCTTTGCGATATCCTCGACCTCGATGCCTGACGCCTGCTTCACGACACGCGTATCGATGATGCATTCGTGCGCGACGGAGCCGCTGCGGCCGCGATAGAGCACCGGAAAGTGAGGCTCGAGCCGGTGTGCGATGTAGTTCGCGTTCAGGATCGCAATCTTCGTCGCCAGCGCGAGACCTTCGCCGCCCATCATCTTGATGTAGACCCACGAGATCGGCAGGATGCTCGCGCTGCCCCATGGCGCCGCAGACACCGGGCCGAGATCGCCGCCCACATCCGCCAGCGGATGGCCGGGCAGGTAGGGCGCGAGATGCGACGCCACCCCTATCGGCCCCATTCCCGGGCCGCCGCCACCATGCGGAATACAGAACGTCTTGTGCAGGTTCAGGTGGCAGACATCCGCCCCGATATCCCCGGGTCGCGCGACGCCAACCATGGCATTCATGTTCGCGCCGTCCATGTAGACCTGGCCGCCATGCGAGTGCACAATGTCGCACACCTCGCGGATCGTCTCCTCGAACACGCCGTGCGTCGACGGATACGTCACCATGAGCGCTGACAGGTCCTGCGCATGCGCTGCGGCCTTCGTGCGCAGGTCCGCAAGATCGATGTTGCCGTTCGTGTCGGTCTTCACGACCACAACCGTCATGCCCGCCATCACCGCACTCGCCGGATTCGTTCCGTGCGCGCTCTGTGGAATAAGGCAGATGCTGCGCGCCGTATCGCCACGGCTCTCGTGATATCGCTGGATAACGAGCAGGCCAGCGAACTCGCCCTGCGAACCTGCGTTTGGTTGCAATGACACCGCCGCGAACCCCGTGATCTCGGCCAGGTCTTTCTCCAGCTGCTGGAACATCTCCCGATACCCGCTTGTCTGGTCGGCCGGAGCAAACGGATGCATGCGGCCAAACTCGGGCCACGTCACGGGAAGCATCTCCGCCGTCGCATTCAGCTTCATGGTGCACGAGCCGAGCGGGATCATCGAATGCACGAGCGACAGGTCGCGCGACTCGAGCATCCGCAGGTAGCGAAGCATCTCCGTCTCGCTCCGGTGCGTGTTGAAGACCGGATGCGTGAGGAAGCTGCTCGTGCGCGCGAACCGCTCATCGAACCGCTCGTCGGCGTCGGGTTCGAGATCCTCCAGGCGGCCGGGGGTCGCGCCCCGATTGAAGACGCCGAGCAGATCCGCGATGTCGACAGCCGTCACCGTTTCATCGAGTGCGATGATCACCGCGCCGTCTCCCTCCGCCCGGAGATTGATCTCGCGCTCGAGCGCCGCGGAGAGAATCTCCTGCTGCGACTGGTCCCCCAGCTCCACTCGCACCGTATCGAAGAACACGTCGTTCGTAATGGCAAACCCCTGCTTCCGCAGTCCCGCAGCCAGGATTTCCGCGAACCGATGCACGCGGCGCGCGATCCGCGTAACGCCCTCGGGCCCGTGCCACACTGCATACATCCCCGCGATCACCGCGAGAAGCACCTGCGCTGTGCACACATTGCTCGTTGCCTTCTCGCGACGGATGTGCTGCTCACGCGTCTGGAGTGCCATGCGCAGCGCAGCCTTGCCGTTCGCATCGCGCGAAACGCCGATGATCCGGCCGGGGAGCAGGCGCTTGAAGTCGTCGCGCGTAGCAAAGAACGCCGCATGCGGGCCGCCAAAGCCGAGGGGAACGCCAAAGCGCTGCGAATTGCCGACCGCGATGTCCGCGCCCCACTCACCTGGCGGCGCGAGGAGCGTCAGTGCGAGCAGGTCCGTCGCTACGGTGACCAGCGCATCGATCCCGTGCGCGCGCTCGCACAGCTCGCGATAATCGTGCACTCCGCCATCCGTCGCCGGATACTGCACCAGCGCGCCGAACACATCGGGAGTGAATTCGAAGGTCCGATGGTCGCCTACCAGCACGTTCCAGCCGCGTGCCGTTGCCCGCGTCCGCACACACTCGATCGTCTGCGGATGACACGAGTCCGACACGAAATACGTCAGCCGCTCTGCATGTCCCTTTACCCCATGCGACAACGCCATCGCCTCCGCCGCAGCGGTGCCTTCGTCGAGCAGCGACGCGTTTGCGATCGGCAAGGCGGTCAGGTCCATCACCATCGTCTGGTAGTTGAGCAGTGCTTCCAGGCGACCCTGCGCGATCTCCGCCTGATACGGCGTATACGCCGTGTACCAGCCGGGATTCTCGAGCACGTTCCGCTGAATGACCGGAGGCGTCAGCGTATCGTGGTACCCCAGGCCGATGTACGACCGGAAGACGCGATTCTTCTGCGACAGCATGCGAAGCTCCGCCAGCACGTCGTGCTCGGTGCGGGCCGGGCCAACGGAGAGCGTCTCCTTGTACCGAATCTGCTCGGGAACGACGGCTTCAATGAAGGCATCGAGCGACGCGTAGCCGATCTCCTGCAGCATCTCCGCG
>JBKJKH010000210.1:0-3186 GCA_046597595.1 Gemmatimonadaceae bacterium | reverse complement strand
GACCTCCCCAAGGGCGCACGTCCGGAGCTCAGCGTGGACGGCACCATCGAGATCGAGCGGCTCGTCAACGTGCTGTACGTCGCACGCCCGGCATATGGGCAGGCGGAGAGTACGGTCGGCCTCTTCCGCCTCGATGAGCCCGATGGCAAGAGCGCGCGGCATGTGCAGGTGAAGCTCGGAAGAAGCTCGGTGAACGTGATCGAGATCGTCTCCGGGCTCAAACCCGGCGACCGGGTGATTGTGTCCGATATGTCACAGTGGGACAACGTCGACCGAGTGAAGCTGAAATAGTCTCGCCGGCGCGACCCCAAGACCTCACAACCCAATCCATCATGACCGCACCTGCCACAAACGGAGCTTCCACCCTCGCGTCGCCCATGGGCACGCCGTCGGGTGGCACCGGTGAAGCGCTCATTCGCCTCGATGGCATCACCAAGGTGTTCTACACGGATGAAGTGGAGACGCATGCGCTCTCCGGAATTCATCTCGAGATCAAGCCCGGTGAGTACGTCGCGATCGCCGGCCCTTCCGGTTGCGGCAAGACCACGCTGCTCTCGATCCTTGGCTTGCTCGACACGTCGAGCGAGGGCGCGTACCTGCTCGACGGCAAGCCGGTGCAGAAGCTCACCGCCGCCGAGCGCGCGCGCATTCGCAACAGGCAGATCGGCTTCATCTTCCAGGCGTTCAACCTGATTGGCGATCTCACGGTCTATGAGAATGTCGAACTGCCGCTGACGTATCGCGGAATGGATTCCGGCGAGCGCCGGCGCCGCGTGACCGAGGCGCTCGAGCGCGTCGGGATGTCGCATCGGATGAAGCACTACCCGTCGCAGCTTTCCGGTGGTCAGCAGCAGCGGGTGGCCGTCGCCCGTGCGGTCGCGGGTTCGCCGCTCATCCTCCTTGCCGACGAACCGACGGGGAACCTCGATTCTGCGAATGGCGAGCAGGTCATGGGCTTGCTTGCCGAGCTTCACGCCGGTGGCGCGACGATCTGTATGGTGACGCACGATCCGCGCTACGCCGAATTTGCCGAGCGGTCCGTGCATCTCTTCGATGGGCGCGTGGTTGAGGATGTCGTTCAAGTGCAGAAGAGCCCGACGATCCGTTCATGACGGCACTCCTGCGCATTCTCGTCGCAGTCTGCGCGCTGCTGCTGGCCGCGCTGCTCGCCGCCTCGGCGCAGGTCCTGCCGTGAACACGCTCACGCAGGACATCAAGTACGCGGCGCGATCACTGATGAACGCACGCGGGTTCACCGCCGTCGCCATCATCTGCCTCGCCCTTGGGATTGGCATCAACAGCGCGGTGTTCAGCATCGTCAATGCGCTGGTCGTACGCCCCTTCCCCTTCGCGAATCCCGACGAGATCGTGACGGTCTACGCAGAAAATCCGCGTCGGTCGCTGACGGAATGGGCGATGAGCCGGCCGGATGTCAACGACCTCGCCGCGTCGAGCGGCGTGTTCAGCGACGTGGCGGCGTTCGATGGTCGCAACTACGCGCTGGCTGGGGCCGCGGACGCGGAGCGGGTCGAGGGATTCCTCATCACGCCGAATCTCTTCCCCATGCTCGGCGTCGCGCCGGTCCTCGGGCGAGGATTCCGCGCCGAGGAAGCCGTGAAGGGACGCGACCACGTCGTGCTGATCGCGTACAGCCTCTGGCGGCGGCGCTTCGCCGAAGACCGCGGCGTCGTCGGTCGTTCGGTGCTCGTGAACGGGCAGCCGCATACGATCGTCGGTGTGATGCCTCGCGATTTCATGTTTCCACAGACGTCGGAGTTGTGGAAGCCGCTCTGGAGCGACGCAGCCGAAACGCGCGATAACCGCTACCTCGGAGTGATCGCCCGGCTGAAGCCCGGCGTCGACCTCCAACGGGCCGACGCGGCGGTGAAGTCTGTTTCCGCGCGGCTTGCACAGGAGAATCCAGGCACCAACCGCGACTGGCGCGCGATGGTGAAGAGCTATCGTGAGGACATGATCGGCGGCCAGCTCCGGCTGATCCTGTTCCTGATGATGGGTGCCGTCGGCTTTGTGCTGCTGATCGCTTGCGCCAATGTTGCCAACCTGCTGCTGGCGCGCGCGAGCACGCGTTCGCGCGAACTCGCCATTCGATCGGCCCTCGGCGCCAGCCGGTGGCGCGTGTTCCGGCAGCTGGTGGTGGAGAGCCTGTTGTTGTCGGTTGCGGGCGGTGTGCTCGGAATAGTCGTGGCCGTGTGGTGGAAGGACTTCACCGTCGGCAGCATCCCCGAAAAACTCCCGTACTGGGTCAACTTCGACGTGGACCGCGTCGTCATCACCTACACAGTGCTGCTGTCACTGATGACGGGCATGGTGTTCGGCACCATCCCGGCGTGGCGCGCGTCGCGCACCGACGTCACGGTCGCGCTGAAGGAAGGCTCCCGAGGCGGTATCGGCGGGATGGGGCGCAATCGCCTTCGCAGCGCACTCGTCGCGTCCGAGATCGCGCTCAGCGTCATGTTGCTGGTGGGCGCGGTGCTGATGATGAAGAGCTTCCTTGCCGTGGCGCGCGCGGACTATGGCTTCGATACGACGCCGCTGCTCAGCATGCGCGTCTACATGGCCGGCGAGCGCTACGACCCCAAGACCGCCAGGGCGGCGTACCTCTCCCAGTCGATTGAACGGCTGCGCGAGCTTCCGGGGGTTGTCGCCGTCGCGGCCACGGGCGCGGTTCCCGGCGACGACGGTGGAGCGTGGACGACGGTCTATGCCGAGGGTGCGAAGATCGGCGCGGATTCCGGCATCCTCTCCAATGCCGTCGGCGCGACAGCGGGATTCTTCGACGCGCTCGGACTGCAGCTGCGTTCGGGCCGTCCGTTCACGGACGCGGAAGTGCGCGACAGCACGGCGACGGTCGTGATCATCAACGACAAGCTCGCGATGAAGCTGTGGCCCGACGGCGGCGCGCTCGGTCACCGGCTTCGCGTTTCAGTCGCGGATTCCGTGGCGTGGATGACCATCGTCGGCATCGCACCAACGCTCCAGTACGAGGAGGTCGGCGAGGAGAAGCCGCAGTCGCTGCTGCAGGTGCATGTGCCGTACGCGCGTGCGCCGTGGCGAACGATGGCCATGCTCGTGCGCACGAAGGGCGATCCCGCGACGCTGGTCGCGTCGGTTCGCAACGCCATGCGCACCGTCGACGGGACCCTTCCCGTGTTCGACGTGAACACG
>JBKJKH010000036.1:0-2880 GCA_046597595.1 Gemmatimonadaceae bacterium | reverse complement strand
CGACGTCGAGGCCGATCTCGGCATCATGTGCCATCCGGTGACCTGGCCGATCTTCCGCCTTGATGGTGCGCTCACCGTGTTTGTTGGCGTGTACGACCGGCGCATCGATCGCGTGTCGCTCTTCGAGCGCGACGAATCACACGGTGCAAAGCGCACGGTGACGCAGGAGCTCACGCTCGGCAGTCCGGAAACGCGGGCGCTGCTGGGCGAGAACTACGACCGCCTCGTGCACGACATCACGCTGCTCGATGAAGCCGGGCACCCCTTTGATCACGGCGCCGTGCTGCGCGGCGAACTGAGCCCCGTGTTTTTCGGGAGCGCGTTGACAAATTTTGGCGTCGAGCCGTTCCTGCGTGAGTTTCTCGAACTGGCCCCTTCGCCGCCGCCGCGAGAGACCAGCGTGGGCATGATCGATCCCACCGATCCGTCGTTCACGGGCTTTGTGTTCAAGATCCAGGCGAACATGGACCCGAAGCATCGCGACCGCATCGCGTTCGTTCGCGTCGTGTCGGGCAAATTCGAAGCGGGGATGGAAGTGAAGCACGTACGTACGGGGAAGCGCATCCGGCTCGCGTCACCGCAGACGTTCATGGCTCGCGAACGGACCGCGGTCGAGGAAGCATGGCCGGGAGACGTCATCGGGATCATGGACCGCGGTGTCCTGCGCATCGGCGATTCCCTCTCGGGCAATGGCGACCTGGTCTTCCAGGATATTCCGCGCTTCGCGCCAGAGCACTTCGCGCGCGTGATCCTGCTCGACCCGATGCGGCGCAAGCAACTCGATGCCGGATTGCGCCAGCTCACCGAAGAGGGTGCGGCGCAGGTCTTTTACACGTCGCCAACCGAGACCGTGGGTCCGACCCCGATCGTTGGCGCGGTCGGACGCCTCCAGTTCGACGTCATGATCTTTCGCCTCGAGAATGAATACGGCGTGAAGTGCAAGCTCGAGCCGATCGGCGCGCGCTTCCCACGCTGGGTGGTCGGCCCGGAAGACGCGATCGAGCGGATCAGCAATGAGCGGGGACGCATGCTCCTGTACGACGCCAAGGGGCATCCCATGATCCTGTTCGAGGACGAGTGGAATGTCCGGTGGGTGATGGAGCGCGAGAAGGCGCTCAGTTTCCATGATGTCTCGCCCTGAGAGAAGGAAGACACGATGAACGATGAGTTACTGGCCACCAGCGAACAGAAGGCCGGACTGAGCGAACTGCGACGCGCCGTGCTGACCCTGCACAAGGCGATGCTCGACGCGGAGAAAATTCACTACGAACGGACGCATGGGCGCATCGAGAGCAGCATGCAGTTTCTCGCGTTGCTGCAGACCGATCCATTTTTTGCGTGGCTGCGTCCCTTGACGTCCCTCATCATCCGGTTCGACGAAGAGGCCGAGGGAAAGGAGCCCCTGACTGCAGCCAATGCCAGGACTCTCCGCGAGGGCGCGATCCGCTTGCTCACTCCCGACCAGAATGGCGCGGAGTTTCAGCGCAACTATGACCGAGTCATTCAGGCGAGCCCGGACGTGTTGATCCTGCATGCGAAAGTGGAGCGCATGCTCGCCAAATAAGCGCAGCAACCAACCAGCCGACGATGGCCGCGAGTGCGATGTCACTCACGAAATGCGCTCTCGCCAACACACGCGTCAGCCCGCAACCCGCCGCAACCGCATACCAGAGCCAGCGGCCGCGCGGGTACATACGCGCCAACATCGCCGCCGCACCAAACGCCAGCAGCGTGTGGCTGCTCGGTAGCGCCAGCCCGGCAGAGGAGAATGGACGGTCGGACCAGGCGCGGAAGAAGTATTCGCCGTCGTGCGCAGAGGGGCGCTCGCGTCGCAGCAGCAGCTTGAGGATCTCCGCCGCCAAGCCAGCTCCGATCGCCGCAAACAACGGAAGGAACGCGTATATCCTGCGCCTCAGCAGGTCGGCAGCACCGGAAAGCGATGGTTGTCCCAGGAAAATTCCCAGCGAGACAATCGCCCACGTCGGCAGGAATCCCGCGATCCGGAGCATGCGCCCCCAATCGCGTTCATAGACCTTCGGCATTACGAGGTGCTGGTATGCCCAGTCATCGAGCAGCGTCGCGGCAACCATGGCGAGTACCATGGCGAGTACCGCGACAACCAGCTTGCCGGCGTTCGTACGAAGCCACATGGGACGAAGATACCGCGCGGAGCGTGCTACGTCGCCAGGGCCTTCCGCACCGCCGGAGCGACGACATCGCCCAGGAGCTCGATCGATCGCAGCAATTTGGCATGCGGCATCGTCCCGACGCTCATCTGGAGCAGGAAGCGCGTGTGCGCGAAGAGTGCGTGTTCATAGAGGACCTTGTCGATCACTACCTGTGGGCTGCCGACGAAGTTCGCACCACGTGGCGAGCGCCCCGCCTCGAAGCCGGCGCGCGTCACCGGCGGCCACCCGCGCTCGGCCCCGATCCGCGACATCACCGCCGCATGCGGTGGGAACGCTTCGTCCGATGCCTGCTGCGACGTGGCCGCGATGTAGCCGTGCGAGTTGATGCTCACGCCGAGCGTTGCGGGATCGTGCCCGGCGCGACGTGCACTCTCGCGATAGAGGTCAACGAAGGGCGCAAAGCGCGCGGGTTCTCCGCCGATGATCGCAAGTGCCAATGGGAGGCCAAGCGTGCCCGCGCGAATGACGGACTGCGGTGAGCCGCCAACGGCCACCCAGATGGGTAGAGGGTCCTGCACCGGCCTGGGGTAGACGCCCTGCCCGCGCAACGACGCGCGATGCTGCCCGGACCATGTGATCCGCTCTCCATCGCGAAGCTTGATCAGCAGCTCGAGTTTCTCCTCGAACAGCGTGTCGTAGTCATCGAGGTCATAGCCGAAGAGCGGGAACGATTCGATAAACGATCCCCGTC
>JBKJKH010000540.1:0-4074 GCA_046597595.1 Gemmatimonadaceae bacterium | reverse complement strand
CCGTGGGCCGAACTCGCGCACGCGATCGCCGCGCTGCGTTCGCGGGCGACACTCGTGCTGGCGGGCGGACTGCGCCCTGAAAATCTCCAGGAGGCCATTCGGTTGTTGTCGCCCGATGTCGTGGATGTGTCGTCAGGGGTGGAGTCAGCCCCTGGCGTGAAGGACCACGCGCGCATGCGCGCTTTTGCCGCGGCGGTCGGCGCGCGCGAGGTGATCGCATGACGGAGGCAGGCACGGATCGCTTCGGCCCGTACGGTGGCCGCTATGTGCCCGAGACCCTTATCCCTGCGCTCGACGAGCTCGAGGCCGCGTTGGTCGCCGCGATGCAGGACGCATCATTCCGTGATGAACTGGACGGCCTGCTGCGCGACTACGTCGGACGTCCCACGCCCTTGACCCACGCGCCGCGCCTTTCCGAGAAAGTCGGTGCGGATGTATGGCTCAAGCGCGAAGACTTGAACCACACCGGTGCGCACAAGATCAACAACACGGTAGCGCAGGCGTTGCTGGCCCGCCGCATGGGCAAGCGGCGCATCATCGCGGAGACGGGGGCGGGGCAGCACGGCGTTGCGACGGCCACGATCTGCGCGCGCTTCGGGATGGAGTGCGTCGTGTACATGGGTGAGGAGGACATGGAGCGGCAGTCACTCAATGTTTTTCGCATGAAGCTGCTGGGTGCGCGCGTGATCCCGGTCACGTCGGGTTCCAAAACGCTGAAGGACGCGACCACTGAGGCCATCCGGGACTGGGTCGCGACGGTGCAAGACAGCCACTACATCATTGGATCCGTTGTCGGACCGGCACCGTATCCTCGCATGGTGCGTGATTTTCAACGAGTGATTGGAGACGAAGCCCGGGCGCAGATTCTCGAGCGAGCGGGGCAGCTGCCGCGCACGGTTATCGCGTGCGTCGGGGGCGGCTCGAACGCGATGGGAATTTTCCATCCGTTCGTGGGTGACGCGGGCGTGGAACTCGTCGGCGTGGAAGCAGCGGGCGAGGGGCTCGAGAGCGGGCGTCATTCGGCGTCGCTCACGGCGGGTCGGCCTGGCGTCCTGCACGGATCGCTCAGCTACCTCCTGCAGGATGAAGCGGGCTGGGTGCAGCCTGCGCACTCGATTTCCGCAGGGCTCGACTACCCCGGGGTGGGACCAGAGCATTCCGCACTGAAAGACTCAGGGCGGGCCACGTACGTCTCGATCCCGGATGCCGAGGCGCTCGACGGTGTCGAGCTGCTCGCCCGCCTCGAGGGGATCATCCCGGCACTCGAGACGGCCCATGCCATCGCGTGGCTCGCTCGGCGCGAGCGTGAATGGCGACGGAGCGATCCCGTTTTGGTGTGCGTGAGCGGCCGGGGTGACAAAGACGTGGCGCAAATTTCCAAAGCGCGTAACTTCACGCCGTGACCATGGCCCCCCCGCCGATTCCGGCGCAGCCGGTGTCGGACAACGAGCCAGGCGGACCTGGGGAGCCGCCGGTCCGTCCGGTGCTCATCGAAGAGATGCTCAAGCTCTTCGTGAAGGCGGTCCGCGCGCACCAGCTCTACCTGCCCAACAACCCAACGTACGTTCGGGCGATCGAAGTGCTTCGCGCCTCGTTCCTGCCCATCTGGGAGACCGCGCAGACGATCGGGCTGCACGTCCAGGAGCAGGAGCTCCGGTACGCCGGCCAGACCGTCCTGTTCGAGGAGACCAAGTCGTCCGACAGCCTGCCGTGGCTGTTCTTCAAGGACGGCGTCAGGCGCGTCGACATCCATCGCGACTTCGAGCTCGAGGAACTGACCAAGCTGCTCGACATCCTCCAGCGCGTCCGCAAGGCGTTGCCCGAGGAGGACGACCTCCTGACGATGCTCTGGGAGGGCGAGTTCGTGTACCTGAAGTACCAGTACGTCGATCTTGCGATGGAACCGGCTGCGGCACTCGATGCGGACATGCCGCACGGGGAGCACGCGCAGGCGGCCGGAGGGGAAGAAGGCACCTCCCATGGAGCGAGCGGGGCGCAGGCGCAGGAATCCGCTGCCGGTGTCGTCAACCTGGCCGACTTCGACTCTTCGCTCTATTTCCTCGACGACGGCGAAATCGATTACCTGCAGACCGCCGTCAAGGTGGAATATGCTCGCGATCATCGCCCGAACATCGTGGCGATGCTGCTCGATATTTTCGAGCTGCAAGGCAACCGCCTGACCCGCGAAGAGCTCATCGGCATCGTTGAAAGCTTCCTCCTGCACCTCCTCTCCGGCTCGCAGTTCCGCGCCGTCGCCTACCTGTTGCGCGAATCGGCGCTCGCGGCGCAGCGCGCGCGTGATCTCGTGCCGGCGCATCGGGACCGTTTCATCGGCCTCCCCGCGCGGCTCAGTGAAGTAGAAGCACTCTCGCAGCTGCTTCAGGCACTCGATGAGTCGTCGGAGCTGCCGCCGCAGGAGGATCTCGACGAGCTGTTTCAGCAGCTCCGGCCGGTGGCGCTCGAGACCGTGTTTGCCTGGTTGAGCCGCCTCCAGACGACGCGGCTCCGCGCGATGCTCGAAATCGCCGCGGATCGCCTCGCCGGCCAGAATACCGCGGAGCTGGTGCGCTTGATCATGTCGGCTGATGCGACGGTCGCGATGGAGGCCGTTCGGCGGAGCGGGGCGATGAAGACTCCCGCCGCTGTCCCGTCGCTCGCACGCGTGCTCCAGGATCCCAGCCCCCAGTTGCGGCTTGCCGGCATCCAGGCGCTCACCGAGATCGGGTCGGCGGGCGCGATGCAGGCGCTCGAGAAGGCAGTCGATGACACGGAGCGCGACGTCCGCGTCGCGACCGCGCGCGCCCTCGCGGCCCGCGCGTACCGTCCGGCGCTTTCGCGGGTCGAGAGCGTGGTGAAAGGGAAAAACATCTCGGATCGCGACCTCACGGAGAAGATGGCCTTCTTCGAGGCGTATGGCGCATTGTGTGGAGAAGCGGGTGTCCCGCTGCTCGACGAAATCCTCAACGGCAAGAGCTTCCTCGGCCGCCGCGAAGATCCCGAGATGCGGGCGTGCGCGGCGATGGCACTGGGCCGCATCCCAGGGCAGAAGCCGCAGGACGCGTTGAAGAAAGCGTCGAACGAGAAGGAAGTGCTCGTGCGAAATGCCGTGAACCGCGCGCTGCGTGGAGAAGTCACCCGATGACCACGCCGCGCCACACGACATCGATGTCCGCCTTCGGGGAGATGGGCGGCGATTCGTACATCCGCAGGGCCGGCCGCGTTTTCCTCGTGCATTTCTATGGCGCGCTGCGCGCCATCAAGCTGTACCCGGTCGAGAACGCGGCGGTGCAGAAGGCGTTGCAGGACGTCGCTGACAGCGCTGGCGAGATCCTGCGGCAGGAGCATGATCTCGAGCTCAAGGTGTCGGGAGAGTTTCTGTTCATGAACTCGACCCGCCTGCGGCTCGATCTCGACAACTACGCCAGCTTCTCCCAGGTCCTCTCCATCTGCAAGGCAACCGGCATCGGCGCCATTCGTGTGCAGGACGGTGTCGTTCCGCGCGATTTCCTCATCTTCCTGTCGCTGCTCCAGCAGCAGGCCGCCGCGAAGACGGATCCGGCGACGCGGTTCGAGCAGATGCGCGCGCGGCTCGATCAGGCGAGTGTCGCGGTGTTCGAGCTCACACCGCCCATTGAAAATGAAGACGACCGCGAGTTCCGCGAGATGGCGAAAGCGGCCGCGAAGCGCACGTATACGCAGTCCGTGGCGGTGACCAAGGACGTCGTCAATTCGGTGCGGATGGGAAAGAGCCCGAACATCAAGAAGATCAAGCGGGTCGTGCAGTCCATCGTGGACCAGATCCTGAACGAGGAAACCTCGCTCATGGGCCTCACGACCATCCGGGATTACGACGAGTACACGTTCACGCACAGCGTCAACGTCTGCATCTTTTCGGTGGCACTTGGCAAGCGTATCGGGCTGTCGAAACTTCAGCTCTACGATCTCGGCCTGTCGGCACTGTTTCACGACATCGGCAAGGCTCGGGTGCCGCAGGAGGTCCTGAACAAGACGGACCCGCTGACAGATGATGAATGGCGCATCATCGCCTCGCATCCGTGGATGGGCGTGCTCGCG
>JBKJKH010000191.1:0-5177 GCA_046597595.1 Gemmatimonadaceae bacterium | reverse complement strand
TGAGCCCGATCAGGTGCTCGAGCCGACGGCGATGGCCATGAACGAGCGCGGCCGCATCCAGGTGTGGGACTATCGCACCCTGCGGATTCAACTCCAGTTCGTGGACCAGAGTGGATTTGGTCGCTGGCGCCTCACGCCGGGAAGCCAGTCCGAGTTCCTGGCCGCCGCTCGACGCGTACAGGCGGGATGACGAGCGTCGCGCCGTCGCCCGAACCGATTTCGTATCGGTACGAACTCGGGCGAAAGGCGATCCACCTCGGCTCAGTTGCCTTCCCGCTTGCCTATGCGTGGTGGCTTCCGCGCACAACGATGGTCGCTGTGCTGACGGTCGCCTCCGTGGTGGCACTGGCCGTGGAAGTGGTCCGCCGCCGGAACAGGGCTGCGTCGTCCCTGTTCGAGCGCACGGTCGGAGGGATGCTGCGATCGCATGAGCGCTCCGGCGCAGTGGGCGCGACATGGATGCTCCTGGCGTTCCTCGGCGTGGTCCTCCTCGCGCCGAAAGCGGTCGCGATCACGGCAATGTGCGCAGTGTCGCTGGGTGACGCGCTGGCGGCGCTGGTGGGCCGGGCAGTCGGTCGTGTAGCGCTGGGCAGTACCGGGAAAAGCCTGGAGGGTGCACTGGCCTGTGCGGGGGTGACTGGAGCGGCGGCGTACTGGATTGCCATGCTTTCTCCCGGCGCGGCGGCAATCGCGGCGGTTGCGGCGACGCTCGCGGAGCTCCCTCGCGGACCCGGCGACGACAACGCGCGTGTTGCGATCGTCACCGCGCTCGCCGCATACGCAGGCACGACCTGGCTACCGTAGACGAGCTCTGCCGTCTCTTGACAGAGTTGCGAGGCAGTCATATATAGGCGCCCGCAAGCCGATCCGGTTTGTCCGCTCATTGATCGATCGCAGCGGGTGAGATTCACCGTGCAGGAGGCAGCTCGATGGCCATAGGGAAAGTGAAGTGGTTCAATGATGCCAAGGGATATGGCTTCATCGAACAGGATGGTGGCGAGGACGTGTTCGTGCACTTCTCGGCAATTTCCATGGAAGGCTTCAAGACGCTGGCCGAGGGACAGGAAGTGGAGTTCGAGATCAAGACCGGGGAGAAGGGGTTGCATGCGACGAACGTCCAGCGCGTAGCGACCTGATCGCGAGGCTCTTGCCGTCGAGATTGTCTCCGCCTGCCGCGCACCGGCAGGCGGTTTCTTTTTAGTTTTGGACAATGGCCATTGCTCCACCTTCCGCGCCGCGCCTCTTCCTGATTGACGGGTATGCGCTGATCTACCGCGCGTTTTTCGCGCTCATTTCGCGTCCGCTCACGACCAGTCACGGCGAGAACACGTCGGCCGCGTGGGGCGTCGTGAATTTCCTCAAGCGGCTCGTTGAGACGCATCGTCCCGAATACCTCGGCTGGGTGCACGATTCGGGGCTGTCGTTTCGCCACGAGCGGTACCCTGCCTACAAGGCGACGCGTGAGAAGCTGACGGAGGAGCTGCAGTCCGACTTTGACCGCGGCATGGAGCGGATCCGCGAACTCCTCGAGGCGTATCGCATCCCGATCCTGTCGCTGCACGGCTACGAAGCGGACGACGTAATCGGCACCCTCGCACGGCAAGGCGTCGCTGCGGGCGTGAACGTGGTCATTGTTTCCGGGGACAAGGATTTCTACCAGCTCATCGAACCGCGGATCTGGCTGCTGAACCCGGGCCGCGGCGGACCGGCGAGTGTCGAGGAGCAGTGGGTCGGCGTGGAGAACGGGGACGAGCGGCTTGGCGTGCCGCCGGGACGTGTCACCGATTACCTGGCGATGGTGGGCGATTCCTCGGACAACATTCCGGGCGTGAAGGGAATTGGCGACAAGACTGCGCGCGAGCTGGTCGCGGAGTACGACAGTCTCGAAGCAATTCTTGCGGCCGCGCCTGGAATGGCGAAGAAGAGGCCGCGCGAGGCGCTCGTGGAGCATGCAGCGCTTGCCCGCCTCTCGAAGGAATTAGTAACAATTCGCGAAGATCTAGCCGTTTCTCTCGATCTGGACTCCATGCTGGTCGCGGAGCCGGATGTGGCGCGGCTGCGCGAGCTGTATATCGCGCTCGAGTTTCACGGCCTCGCAAAGGGACTTGGCCGCGAGGCGGAAGGTGTCTCGCCTCCTTCGCCCGACACCTTCACTGGCGAACTTCAGTTCGAGACGCCGAAAGCTGCGAGGGCGGAACCCCCTGTTCGCGCGCGCTACGAAACCGTGGATTCGCTCCCGGCGCTCGCGGCGTTGGTCACCCGAGTGCGCGAGGCGGGGCGGTTCGCGCTCGACACGCGCACCATTGTCGATGTCGGGAGTCCATCGCTCGACGATCCGCTGCGTTCGAGCCTGGTCGGGCTTTCAATCGCGGTGGCTCCTGGCGAGTCATACTACTTGCCCCTCGCGCACCGTCGCTTCGAAGCGCCCGTGACGGCGCAGTCTGACATGCTCGGCGAACTCGGAAGCCTGGCGGAGCCACCAACGAAGGCTCGCAAGAAGGCGGAGACACGGCACTTCGACGTGGACACTCTCGCGGGCAAGGCGATTGACGCAGGAGCGCCAGCAACGGACAACCTGCCGCCGCTGTCGGATGCCTCCATGGCGGGATTGCGCGCGCTGCTCGAGGATGCGTCGGTCGGCAAGTGTGCGCAGAACGCCAAGTACGATGTTCTCGTGTTGCGGCGCGCGGGCGTGACGCTGCGCGGCGTGGAGTTCGACACGATGCTCGCCAGCTACGTACTCGATCCGGGGCGTCGCTCGCACGGCCTGGAGTTGCTCGCGCTCGAATTTCTCGATCACACGCTGACGACGTACGACGAGCTGTGCGGAAAAGGGCGCCAGCAGCTCGCCTACGATGTTGTTCCAATCTCCTGCGCACGCGATTTCTCGTGTGAGGAGACCGACATGTCCCTGCGTCTCCGCGCGGTGTTTGAGCCCCAGCTCGAGCAGTACGATCTGGCGCGCCTGCTGCGCGAGGTCGAGGTCCCGCTCATCGACGTGCTTGCCGACATGGAGTGGGACGGCATCACGATCGACCTGCGCTGGTTCGCTTCCCTGAAGGAGCGCTTCGCTCGCGAGCGGGGCGTTGTGGAGCGCGAGATCTACGCCGTTGCTGGCAGGGAGTTCAACATCAACTCCAACCCACAGCTGCGGCAGATTCTTTTTGAGGAGTTGCAGCTGCCGGTGCTGAAGAAGACGGCGACGGGCGCTTCCACCGATGCGAGCGTACTGCGCCAGCTCGCTGACGAGGGACACGCGCTGCCAACGCTGCTCATGGACTACCGTGAGCTCAGCAAGCTGGAAAGCACCTATCTCGACGCGCTGCCTGCCCTGGTCCACCCGGAGACACGCCGGCTGCACACGTCCTTCGGCCAGGCCGTCGCGAGCACAGGTCGCTTGTCGTCGAGCGACCCGAACCTCCAGAACATTCCTATCCGGCGCGAGCTCGGGCAGGAGATCCGCCGCGGCTTTGTCCCCCGAGAGGGATGGTTGCTGTTGTCAGCTGACTACTCCCAGATCGAGCTGCGTCTCCTCGCGCACTTGTCGGGCGATCCGGCCTTCGTGGACGCGTTTCGCGCGGGCGGAGACATCCATCGCCAGACCGCAGCGACGATTTTCGGTGTGCCGGTGGAAGACGTGACATCGGAAATGCGCGCGCGCGCCAAGACGATCAACTTTGCGACGATCTACGGGCAGGGCCCGCATGCGCTATCGGCACAACTCAAGATCGAACATGCCGAAGCCAAGGCGTTCATTGCGACGTACTTCGAACGGTTCAGTGGAATCCGCGCGTATCTCGATGCGCAGATCGCATTCGCCAGGGAGCATGGCTATGTGCAGACGTTGTTCGGACGTCGTCGATACATCCCCGAGTTGCGAGAGCGCAATTTCAACATTCGTGCGTTTGGTGAGCGAACTGCGCAGAACTCTCCGATTCAGGGAAGCGCTGCGGACCTCATCAAGATCGCGATGATCGGGATTCAGGCAGCCCTTCGCGATGCGGCGCTCGAGTCGCGCATGCTGCTGCAAGTGCACGATGAACTCGTGTTCGACGTAGCACCCAACGAAGACGAGCGCCTGATGGCACTTGTCCGAAAGGAAATGGAACACGCCGCTGAACTTTCGGTGCCTCTGGTAGTTGACATGGGCATTGGCCCCAACTGGCTGGCAACCAAGGATCGCTGATGGGGTGGGTGAGCCACCCTTGCACTTCGCCCCTGTTCCGGCGGTTCGACAGACCGGGCGATGCGCCGGCACGTGTCCTGAAATCGCGTTACCTATTGTGGCGTCGACCGTTACATGGGGTAGACAGGAAGGCCTTCTTGTTGCCTGTTGTATCGTTCCCGGACGTACAGGAAACGTTGCATGAGCGTCTGGTTCCTCGGTGAGAGGTCTGTTCCAACGCATGCGGTCTCGCGGTTCGCAGGGCTTTACCCTCATTGAAATCCTGATCGTCGTGGTCGTCATCGGCATCCTGACGGCGATCGTGATCCCGCGCTTCAACAACGCGCGCGGGAAGTCATTGGCGGCTGCCCTGAAGAACGACCTTCGTAACCTCGCAGTCGCGCAGGAAGACTATTTCTACTCATCCGGGAGCTACGCGAAGGACCTGACCAAGCTGCAGTTCAATGCGTCGCCGAAGGTGACAGTGGAAATTGTGGAGGCAAATACCGAAGGCTGGTCGGCGAAGGCCACGCATCCACAGGCGTATCCGCTGACGTGCGCGCTCTTCTGGGGTGCCGTGACGCCAATTGCGCCGGCCACGCAGGAGGGCCTGGTCAATTGTCAGTAGACTGGCTCGCCTCGTCCTGAGGGCGTTCGAGCGCTGCCCCTGGACCCACCGTATCGCGAATTCGTCCGCCGACGAGACGGGATGATCTACGCCATGGACGGCGGACTTTGGCTGCACCGTCACATGTGGCAGGGCGAGCCGCTCGCACATCTCGTCAGTACGGACCGGGAAAAGCTGCTCGCCTACGGCGCGCGGGCAGGCATTCCTGCGCGACGCCTGCAATACAAACCGCTTAAGGATCCGCGGAACGGAGCGCGACGCGAGGCGTGGCACTGGGATCTTGGTGGGCCGTACCTGCCACCCCGCCGGTGAAAGCCTTCTCAAGCGCCGCCGCTTCCGTGCGCAGCCACTCGCCTTCGTCACGCAGGCTCGCGCGGAGTCCGG
>JBKJKH010000182.1:0-2545 GCA_046597595.1 Gemmatimonadaceae bacterium | reverse complement strand
TTGCCATCGTCGCTCGTCGACGCGGACAGCGACTTCGCTTCCTGCTCGTACTGCGACGTGTAGCCCTCGAGGTACGAGTAGTACTGATACGTGCCTTCCGAATTCACATCGTTGAGCACGGCGCCGAGCAGCTTGAAGGGAAGACGCTCGGCCAGCTGGAGCTTGGCGTCGGCGAACTTGCGGTCCGTGTGGCCGCTGCGGAGCACGATGAGAGCACTGCCAGTCGCCACGCCGAGTGCGTACGCGTCGATTCCCGCCCCGAGCGGAGCGGAGTCCATGACGATCGCGTCGAACCGTGAGCGCGCCTCGTTGAGCAATTCGGTGAGGCGCGCAGAGGTCAGCAGTTCCGGGCCACGGCGATGCTTCTCGCCTGAAGTGATCAGCGAGAGATTCTCGTACGTCGTTGGGCGGACGACCGGATCGAACTCCGCCTTGGCGGCAAGAAAGTCCAGGAGTCCAGGCCGCACGGGGAGGCCGAACGTGGAATGCAGCGCACCACGGCGGACGTCGCCGTCAATGAGCAGCGTGCGATAGCCTGCTTCGGCGAATGACATCGCGAGATTGGACGCGACGAGCGATTTGCCGTCTCCCTCGCCGGGGCTGGTGACGGTCAGCACCGCTCGCGCTGGGCCATCGAGCGAATGCGTCAGATGCAGTCGTATCGCACGGAATGCCTCCACGACCTGCGCCGCCTCAAACGGATCAGTGCTCCCATCACGCCGGCGGCGGATGCGGGGAACGAAGCCGATGATCTCGAGCCCAAGCTCGTCCTTTGCCTGCTCAGGATACCGGAACCGCCGGTCGATCTGGTCGAGTATCAGGGCCAGCGCAATCCCGAGCGCGACACTGGCGCCGAATGCGAGAAGGATGATTCGGGTGCTGGTGTTGCTTGCGGGACGGAGCGGCGCGACCGCTGAGTCGAGGACGCTGACGTCAGGCAGGGCACCGGACTCGGACAGCCGTGCCTCGGCACTACGCGCCTTCAACGTCGTGTACAGGTTCTCGTTCACCGCGACCTGGCGGCGAAGTCGCATCTCCTCGATGGTGCGAGCCGGGATGGCCTGGAGCTCGTCCGAAGCGCTGGCGATGTAGCTCGACAACTCGGCTTCGCGGCGCTTCATCTGGTCGAGAAGCTGGCCGGCAAGCATTGGGATTGTTTCTTTCTCGAGGGTGCGCGCCTGCGCCTCGAGGTCCTTCATGGGTTTGTAGTCACTCGTGTAGAACTGGCGCTGCGTGCGCAGTGTCGCCTGCGCTTTGTAGAGGTCCTGGAGTGACCCCTTGAGCGCCTCAGCACCCTTGAAGTTCGAGACCATCACGAGTGCGTCGGGGGTGATGACGCCGCGATCGGCCTGTTCGAGCAGTTTCTCGAGCGACTCGCGATCCCGCCTGAGCTGTTCGGATTCGAGCTTCTGCTCGAAGTACATCTTGTACACCGGGTCGGTCGTCATCTGCGTGCCGCCCGCCATGCCGCCCGTGCCCTCCGAGGGCATGGTGATGGTGGTAATACGGAACTTCTCGAGATCGACCTCGGCTTGCTTCAGCTGGACTTCCGCATTCCCCACCTGCGTCTCGAGGATGCGAGCGAACTCGACGATGTTCTTCTTCTTGAGATCCGCGGCAATGCGCGTGAAGTGGTGCGTCCAGCTGTTCAGGGTGCCCGCGATCAACTGCGGCTTATCACCGCGCAGGCTGAGCCAGAGGAAAGAGCTGTTGTCCGCAAGGTTGGCCGTCAGCTGCTCACGCATGGTGAGCGACGCCTCACGCGGTGTGATCACCGTGAAATCAATGGTGCGTGAGTCAGTACCCAGTGCCTTCGCGCTGGGACGCCACATGAAACCAAGGGAGCGGCCCAGCGAGTCCCCGACGGGCACACGCTCGACCTCCACCCCCGTGTCCGTGATCAGCGCTGCCTTGCCCCCTTCGATTTGCAACTTGTAAGTGCCCGGACGGTAGCGCGCCTTGTTGTTCAGCTGAAAGCCCAGGAACACGAGCGAGTCACCGTCGCTTTTCGGCTGGAGATAGAGGCCCATCTCCTGGACGACGGTGTCCGACGTGGCAAAGCTGCGCAGCAGTTCAACCCACGCCGCCTGCTGCAACAACTCTCCGGAGCGAATCGGTCCCTGACGCGCCTGACCCGCGCCTTCCGATTGAATCCAGATCGTCGCGAAAACCTCGTACTCAGGCTTGATGAACTTGGTCGCGATGGCTCCGGCCGCCGTGCCGACCACGACGAAAGCCAGGGAGAGCCACTTGTACCGCTTGAGGGCGGCGAGGTACCGCTGCCACTGGGGTCCCTTCTCGTCACCTGCGCCGTTGCCGTTACCGTTGCTGGCCTGGGCGACTGCGGAGTAGTCGACAGGCATCACCTGCGGCGGTGGCGCGTAACGAGGAGTGACAGGTGCGGTCGGAAGCGATTCGCTGCTGGACATGTGGTGCGTTGATGAGATGACTTATCGCGGGCGCGGCTCTCAAGGAAATGGAGCATCCACGCGACATCTTCTGACGACTGAAAGCGGCATCGGGTCAATGGTTGTGCCCGAGTTCG
>JBKJKH010000074.1:0-4278 GCA_046597595.1 Gemmatimonadaceae bacterium | reverse complement strand
TCATCCTGCATCTGCCGCGTCACACCCGCTTTCTGCGCGGTGTACTCCGCATGACCGCCCATGTGCACGTCGCAGGTGGCGCACCACAACCCGTCGCGAATCATGCCGTCGACCATCTGCTGGTCGCCGAGCTTCACCCCGTTCCGCATGCCGTAGACATAGTGCGGCGCATTGGACATCGATTCCTGTCCGCCAGCGATGATGACCTGCGCATCGCCCGCCTTGATCGCCTGGGAAGCCAGCATCACGGCCTTGAGCCCGGACCCGCAGACCTTGTTGATGGTCAGCGCCGACACGCTCGACGGGATGCCTGCCTTGAGTGCCGCCTGACGGGCCGGTGCCTGCCCGACGCCACCCTGGATGACGTTGCCCATGATGACTTCCTGCACGTCGGTCGCGGGCACCTGGGAGCGCGTGAGCGCTTCGCGGATCGCGATGGCGCCGAGCTCCGGGGCTGTCAGTGGCGAAAGGCCTCCGAGAAAGCGCCCGATCGGCGTACGCGCGGCGGCGACGATGACGGGTGTGCGGGACGGGTCGGACATAGAACGGGAAAGCTATCAGGCCGTAGGGACGGCACAAAGCCTCTTACAGCGAGAAACCCCTCGTCACTAAGTCATGGCGTCCCTGTCCTCGACGGAGAGACCTCTGCGCCGGGCACAGGGACGCCATGACTTAGTGACGAGGGGTTTTTGCTCTTATCGAGACCTCGATCTCAGCCCCGTCTCTATCTCTTTCATCGCCACCGGTGAAGGGATGACATTGTCCCCCTGCCGGGCCGTCGGCACCCGGACGCCTGCCACCTCGCCATTCGCCCCGATCTCGACAAGCGCCTGCACCTGATCCATTGGATGGGCGCTGCGCTGCATGCCGATCACCAGCGTCCAGACGCCCTGGCCGCCCCAGAGATTCTGCAACGCGTAGACGCCTGTCCGCGTTGTCTGCTCGAACCTGAGCGGGACCGAGCGCCGCTGACCGCCAACGACGCCTTCCGCCGTGCCAGATGGCGTCGCGCCGATCTCATTGCCGTGATGGAACGTGTGGACGAGCAGGAATGCGCCCCGAGAAGTGCGGTCGTACGGATTGGCCGGCAGCTCGATCGAAATCCACGGCGGACCCGCGAGCGCGGGGGTTGCGATGGACAGGACGAGCGCGAGTGCAAGTGCCTGACGTTTCATTTTATGTCTCCTGGCCGCGGCTGCTGAAGCCGTTTGTCGGCGCGTAGTGTGATTGTGCCCTTGAAGGAGCGAACCGTGACCCGTGCACTGGCGGCGCCGCCTGTCACGCCCAGCTCCTGCCCCCTGCCTTCACGCCCCGCGATGGGACGCGAACCATTCCACTGATTGTCAATCCGGCCCGTGAGCGAGATCGCGGTGACCTCGGCATCAGCCTTCGGGGCCAGCCGCAGCTCCACCGGCCCGCTGTGCGAATCGATGTCGATCGTTCCGCCACGCACAAAACGCGCGGCCAGCGTCACGAGGCCGGACACCGTCTCGAGCTTGAGCCGATCGACACTGCCGTCCGTGATACGGAGCGCGCCACTGACGGTGGAGAGCCCGACGTCCTCACCTCCACCGGTGAGCGTGATGTCTCCCGTGGCCGTCTTCGCCCGCACCCACGACGGTGAACCCTCGATGCGGATGCCTCCGTCCATGGATTCCGCGCGCAGCTCCCGCGGGCTTCCAGTGACCTGGATCGACCCTCCGACAATGTTCAAGTCGAGCCCGCCGGTAATGCCGCTCACGTCGATCGCTGCACTGCCCGACTTCACCCACACCCGTGCGCCACGCGGCACACGCAGCTCGAGCGTCCCGCCCTTTCCAACGGCGGCATCCGACGCTGGTGCCTCGACATAGAACTTCGCGCCCGTCGACGCCTTGTTGGGCGGGCCCCCGAATCCGCCGTCAACCCGGGTTCCCTGCGCCACCGCACCGGTGAATGCCGCTGAATCCCTGTCCCATCCGATGACGCGCAGGGAGCTGAAGCTGCCGAATACCCTGATCGACACATCGGGCGTCACCGCATGCCCGCGATTGACTTCCTGCTGCGCGGCGAGCGTATCGGCGAAGACTCCGAGAGCGGCCAGCGTGCGAACAAGCGCATGTGCCCACGTCCGTCTCATGTGCGCGGCTCCAGTTCGGAGGCCCGGCGCAGGAGATCGATCTTTCGCTCGTACCCACGCGAGAGTGCGTCGAGCAGGGCCTGGTCAAACGGATCGCCGAGCACTGCCGCGCGCGCGTCACGAATGGCTTCATCAATCACGCTCAGGCTGTGCTCGATGGTCGCGGCGGTGCGTGGCAACATCATCCCGCGACGTTCCGCCAGCGTGCGCTCCAGTACGGCCACTGACCGCGCAAGATCCTGTTCCAGCGCCTTCACCGTAGCCGGGATCGCAATGGCCGGCGTCACAGTGGCGCTCGTGGACTCGCTCGCGATTGCTGCGGCGACACGTGTTTCACCGTCGCCCGCATTGCTCCGCATCGCGACGGCGGTCAATCCCGCAGAACCAGCGGCCAGGAACAGTCCTGCGGCCGCGAGCCACGCGCGCTCGGGGATCGCGAGCACGCGCCACGCGCCGCGCAGCGCGCCCGGGCCCCGCGCGGCGTTCGGACGATTGTGAATCGCGGCTTGCACGCCGGTCCAGACTTCGGGTGGCGGCGCCACTTCGCGTGACAGCGCGGCGGCATCAGCCTGCATGCGTCGAATCTGCTCCGCAGTCGCTCGGCAGGCCGCGCACCGCTCGAGGTGCTCCTCAGCCGTGCGACGCGCCGGTGGTGCGAGTGCGTCATCGACCAGGTCGCCGAGGGTTTCGAATGAAAGGTGTGCGTGGGTCATGGTGCCATCATCTCCATCAGCAGCCGTCGCGCGCGGTGCAGGTGTGCGCGCAGCGTCCCGGCCGCAAGTCCAGTGAGCTTTGCGATCTCTTCATGGGAGTACCCTTCGACCTCGTGCAGCACAAACGCTGTCCGCGCGCCTTGTGGAAGGCGGGCAAGTGCGCGCTCGAGATCAATCGCTCCTTCGATATCGAGCGATGCGGTTGCCCGCGCAGGCCGCGGTGACTCATCACGCGGATCGGCCAGGTCATCCTCGAGCGCGACGCGCGTCGTCCGGCGGCGTTCGGCCCGCAACATCATCAGGTGCGCGTTTACGGTGAGCCGATGCAGCCAGCTCGTGAAGGCAGACTCACCACGGAAGCTCGACAGCCCCCGCCAGGCCAGAACGAAGACGTCCTGCGTCAGTTCAGCAGCACGGTGCCTGTCTGCGGTGAGTCGCAGCGAGAGTGCATACACCCGCGGCGCGTGCGTGTGGTAGAGGCTCTCGAACGCATCTGCATCGCCCTTGCGCCCTCGCGCAATCAGGGCCGCGTCGTCCGTCGTGACGGCGGGCTGCACGGATGGCGCGTCTGAGCGTGGAAGCCGCATGGCGAGTGTCATCGATGGGTACGATGCCGAACCGTGCGGAATCGTTTAGCGGGTTGCGGAAAAACAATTGACCGCAGATCTACGCAGATCGAACGCAGATGAAACAGCACAAACGCGCGAAATCGAAATGGTAAGGTGCCGATTGACGCACTCTGCTCGCGGAAGAAGTCGTCAGGAGCTTCTTAATCTGCGTGCATCTGCGTGAATCTGCGGCGAAAACACCCTTTTTCGGCACTCTGTCTGGGCGCGAAAAAAAACCTCCTCTCTTGCGAGAGGAGGCTGGTTCGCCTGCCTGTACGTCCCCGCGCGTTACAGCCCGAAACCAAACTTCCCGTACACGAATCGTCCGTTGAACCCGAACGGCGAGTTCTGCTGGTACGGGAAGATTCCAAAATTGGCATTCCCCGCAAAGTTCGTCGCGACGTTCCCGCGGTCGCTGTTCTCTTCCGGGTAGACGTCGAGCACGTTGTCTGCGCCTATCGTGAACGACATGCGGCGCAGGAAGCGATACGAGGCGCTCACGTCGGTGATGACCCGGGGATCGAACGTCTGGTCGGGGATCGGGATTGTCGCAACGGCCTGTCGCGTCGTGACTTGCCCGAAGCGCTGTCCGCGGGCGATCAAGGTGAAATTCTTTATGTCCCACTGCGCGGATGCCAGCATGTTGTTCCGCGGCTGGCCCTCCTCGATGCGCGCGCGTTCGACCCGGCCAAACAGCACTTCGCTGAGGTTGCCGAGCGCTGTCGGCGTCACCTGCTTCACCGTCGTGACGCGTGTCTTGTTGCCGTTGTAGCCGGCCGTGAGGCGCACGACGCCCATCTCGCGGAGGTTGACGCCGTAATTACCCACGATGTCGATG
>JBKJKH010000476.1:0-3297 GCA_046597595.1 Gemmatimonadaceae bacterium | reverse complement strand
GCCCTGCCCTTGCACGGCCGATCGCGCCCCACTGGCACATCCCCACCCCGTGTCCATATCCGCCCCCGTTGATGGTCAACGAGCGCACCCGCCCGCCTTCCGTGCGCGCGGCGAGCGTAAAATACGTGCTGTTGAGTATCTCGCCATTAGGGGAGCGGAGGACGTACCGCACATCATTGCCCCGCAGCCGGAACGTGCCGGCGTCCGTTGTCACGACCACCGCGGCGGCGCGCCCCGACGGCGTCATGCCCTCTACATGGATTTCCCGCAGGCTCCCGACCGCGCCCGTTCCTGAACGCGCGTACCGCCTGAGGTACGTCTCCATCACGCGGTCAAGCGCCGGCGCGTCCATGGTGCGCGTCCAGCGGAAGCGGGGAGCATCCTCGCAATAATGGCGATCCGTGCCGGGAATGCGATCGCTCACGCGCTTGAGGTACGGCTCTCCGTTTGCCCGCCAGATCTCACCGGCTTCCGCCGTGCTGCCGCCGCACGTCGAACTGTACGGCGCGCTCACCGCCCGGCCGTTGTAGTGCAGCACGAGACCATTGGTATTCGCCACAGCCAGGTCCGAAACTGGTTTCTCCGAGGCGACTCCGGGATACACCTGGTCTGTCACGCCAGCGACCACGTCATACCCCCTCACGTCTGTGAGATCGCCGAGTCGCGTGTAGGCATAGCTTCGGGCCGCCACCGCCTGCGCCTCGACGGCCGCGCGCTCGGCCAATGATCGCCCGCCGATCTCCGCAGGCACCACGCTGCGGAGGTAGTCCTCCACGAAGACGCGGTTGATGACGCGAAGGCCGGAATCCACCGGCATGATCCAAAGCTCGCCGCGGTAGCTTTTGCCATCCAGCACAACCGGCGTGCCTTCGTCCACCGCGCTGATGATAAAGGGCCCTTCGCGCCACGCCGTCGCGATGTTCGTGCCTCGCACGGCGCGCATGCGTGAGCCACTCCGCTCAATCGCGTAGGAGTCGCCCTGACGCGGCCGCGCGAGGATCGTCGCGCCACTGTCCGCGAAGAGGCGCCAGTCACCGCTTGCCGAAACCGTGGCGGTTCGGGCAGCAGTCGCGAGCGCGACACGGATTATGCGGACTTCCCACGCAGTGGGCGTTGCCGGGCGCGCTGTTGGGCGCGCTGTTGGGCGCGCTGACGGTCGGTCGATGCTCGACGCCCGCGCGCCGCCACCGGTCGCGCATGCGGCGACAACCGCCATCGCGCCAACCGTGATCGCGGCGGCGCGCAGCAGCGTCACCGGCCGAAGGCGCCGATGGAGCTTCCCGCCATCGGGAGGACGCGACGTCGTTGCTGCAGGGGCGCCTTCTTCACCACGGCGGGTAGCTCGCCCGTCACAATGGCGGTGTGATTGTACTCGTCCTCGACGCTCGCGATACGCGCCTCGACAAACACCCCGCCCGGAACAGCGCGATCGAGGCGGACGACCCCGTCGACGTCGTCCGCCTGCCATGGCGCACGCGCGAGGGTCGTCTGCTCTCCAGACTTCGCGCCGGTCAGTACACGAGACGACGCGCCGACGTGCCGCTCGAGTCGTTCACCGGTAATCTGCCGCTGCAGCTCCTCGAGTTGTTCGAGACGCTCCCTTTTCACCGGTTCCGGGACGTCATCGGTCAGGTCGAAGGCGCGCGTGCCTTCCTGCGCGGAGTAGGTAAACGCCCCCACGCGGTCGAACTGCACCTCCTCGAGAAACTCGAGCAGCTGCATGAAATCTTCCTGGGTCTCACCGGGAAAGCCTACGATACAGGTCGTGCGGATGGTGAGATCAGGCACCGCGTCCCGAAAGCGCGCCACCTTCTCGCGGATCGTGCGCTGCCGCTCCGGGCGCCGCATGCGCTCCAGCACGGCGTCGGACGCGTGCTGCATCGGCATGTCGAGATACCGAAGAATCCGCGGCTCATTCGCCACAACGTCGAGCAGCGGCGCCGTGATGCCTGCCGAGTAGAGGTACAGCATCCGGAACCAGGGAATGTCTGTCTCGCCAAGCAGCCGCCGCAGCAGCTCGGGGAGACGAACCCCATCGCGCATGTCACGGCCATAGTGCGCGAGGTCCTGGGCGACGAGGTTCACCTCGAGCGCGCCCTGCATCTCGAGCAGCTGCGCCTCACGGATGACATCGTCAGCCGCAAAGCTGCGGTGCTTGCCGCGCATGAGGGGAATCGCGCAGAAAGCGCACCCGTGATCACACCCTTCGCTGATCTTGAGGTACCGGACGTGCGGGGTATCGCCGGCGAAGATCCGCTCCCCGACGTGCAGCGATGTGGGCTCACCAAGGAGGCCACGCGCGATGAGCAGCGGGACGAGCTGGTCGCTTTGCGCGGCACCCAGAAAAAGGTCGACCTCGGGAAGCGCCTCCGCGAGTTCCGCCTCATGCCGCTGGACCATGCACCCCACCGCGATCACCGCCTGGCAGACCCCGTCCGTCTTCATCCGGCCGGCTTCGACGATGGCGTCGATGGACTCCTTCTTGGCCGCGTCGATGAAACCACAGGTGTTCACGATGACGATATCCGCATCCTCGGGCGCACCCGCCGGCTCGGCGCCATAGGCGGCGAGCTGGGCGAGAAAGCGCTCGCTGTCGACGGTGTTCTTGTCGCAGCCAAGGGTGATGACGGAGACTTTCAAGGACTCGAGTGATGGGAATTTTCGGGGCCGTTTCCAGCTGCTGTAAAGTAGTCGATCACGGGCACATTCCCCACGCGATATGGACGTTTTTACCGTTTTACGAGGAGCGTCACGGCCTCGTCCTCTCCATGATGAGTCCCTTGGCAATTCTGCAGGGCAGTTATGTGATAGTCCCCACAGCATCCTGATGCCCTTCCTGTTCGCGACCGCGATCGATAGTGCCTGTCCCCTGGACGCGCGAGGGATTCGTGTGGACCAGATGGACCGGTCCGGTCACTACGCGCGCTGGGAGCAGGACTTCGGACTCGCGCGCTCGTTAGGCGTCAGCGCCATCCGCTACGGTCCGGCCTACTATCGGACCCACATCGGTCCCGACCACTTCGACTGGGAAGTGGTGGAGGAGCCGATGCAGGCGCTCCAGCACTCCGGGCTCACCGTCATCGCCGAGCTCTGCCGCTTTGGCGTTCCCGGATGGCTCACCGGCTTCGAGGATCCTGCCTTCCCTGTCCTCTTTGCCGAATACGCGCGGGCGTTCGCGCGGCGATATCCCTGGATCAGGCATTTCACGCCCGTGAGCGAGATCTTCCTCGCGGCGCGGATGTCGGGGCTCGAAGGGCAGTGGAATGAGCGCGGCAGGAGTGACGCGTCATTCGTGCG
>JBKJKH010000089.1:0-2994 GCA_046597595.1 Gemmatimonadaceae bacterium | reverse complement strand
CGCTTTCCACGCATTCGACCGTGACCTGGAATCGTTGTTCCGCACGCGTCGCAAATGCACGCAGCCGCTCGGGCGTGCGGCTCCACGCGCGTATCCTGCGGATCGGCCGCGCGATGCGCATCGCCTCGAGGTGCGTCAGCGCCTGTACCCCGGAGCCGAGTATGGCGAGGTCGTCCGCATCATCCCGGGCCAGCAGCCTCGTCGCAACGCCGCTCACTGCAGCCGTACGAATCCCGGTGATCTCGCTTGCGTCCATCACCGCCAGCAATTCACCCGTGTGCGGATCGAACAAGAGCACCGCGCCCTGATGGGAATCGCGTGTCGTGTGCTCGTTGCCGGGAAAGACGGTGATGACCTTTGCCCCCAGCGCGTTCGCGAGCCCACCGGGCATCGTTGCAAAGAAGTTCGAGGTACCAGGCAGCTGCACCACAGTGCGCAGAGGCAAGACCGCGCGTCCGCTCGATACGTCGGCCAGCGCAGCGCTCATGGCATCCATGCACTCGCGCATCGAGAGCGATGCGCGCACATCGGCGCCGCCAAGCACGAGGAGGGCCACCGCTGCGTTACGGCGCGGGAAGCTGGAGCGGAGTGGGTGACGCCGGCAACGCGAACAAGCGTGCCTTGACCTGCTGAAAGCGCGGTGAATCCTTCGCGAGCCCGCGACGCTGCTCCGCGGGAATCTCCGCGATGAGTTCCCTGGTCCGCGCAACGCGTGATTCTTCGAGGGGGTGCGAGGCGAACCAGACCGACACCCCGCTCGGACGCGACCGGCGCTCGGACAGCAGCACCTCGAACAGCGCGGGGATTCCGGCGGGATCGATTCCCGCACGCAGGACGTTCACGACCGCCTCGGAGTCTGCCTGCTGTTCGTCGAGGCGGCTGTGCTTCGCGAAATACGCCGAGCCCGCGACATTGATCGCGGTCTGCGTCACCGCATCATTGCACCAGCCACTGACCGTGCACACGATGCCGACGCCGACGGAGGTTTTCGTTCGCTTCTCCATCTGCTTCGCGGAGTGCCGTGCGACGACATGGCCGATCTCGTGTCCAAGTACGCCTGCCAGTTCGTCCATGGAACGCATCTTCTCGATGAGCCCGCGATTGACGTAGATGAAACCGCCGGGCAACGCGAAGGCATTGAGGTCGGCTGCGTCCACGACCTGGAAGCGCCACTTCAAGTCGGCGCGGCTGGTCCCGGATGCGATGCTCGACCCGAGGTCGGTAACGTAGTCTTCAACGAGCTGATCGTGGACCATCGGCAGCTTCTGCTCGATTTCCGTGCGCGCCTGGTCACCAAGCGCGACCTCCTGATCCTGGGATACAGAACAGCTCGCGACGAGCGCGAGCGTCAGTGCCCACAATGGCCTAGAACGCATCAGCATCGAGCGCCATGACCGGTTCCGCTCCAGCCGCGATGGTTGCGCGGAGCGACAGCACTTGCGGGAGCATCTTCTTGAAGTAGAAACGCGCCGTCTTGAGCTTCGAGTCGTAGAAGCCACGGCCCATACCTCCCTCGCCGCCCTCAGCCAGCTTCTTCTGGGCAACGCCCGCCATCTTCAGCCACATGTCACCCACCGCGACGAGGCCGAACATCTGGAGGTAGTCTGTCGATGCCGCGCCTGCCTCATCGGGATTGCCCGCCGCGCGCTTGGCGATCGTGAGCGTCGCCTCCTGCAGGACCTGCATGGCATCTGCAAGGGCCTTTGCAAATGATGCAAGCTCGGGATCGGCGCTGGCGGTTTCGAGATGCTTGCTGAGCATGTCAAAGTAGCGCCTGACGAGGCGCCCGTTCTCCATCGGCAGCTTGCGGCCGACGAGGTCGAGTGCCTGCACGGCATTCGTGCCCTCATAGATCATCCCGATGCGTGCATCGCGGACGAACTGCTCCATCCCGAACTCGCGGATGTAGCCGTGGCCTCCATACGTCTGCAGGCCGAGGTTCGTCGCGAGGAAGCCGTAGTCGGTGAAGAACGCCTTGATGATGGGCGTCATCAGCGCGAGCATGTCCTCGGCTTCCTCACGGGCGGCGGCATCGTCAGTCCGTTCCGAGATGTCGAGGTACATGCCGATCCAGTACGCCAGCGCGCGCGAGCCCTCAACGAAGGCGCGCATCGTCATCAGGCCCTTTCGGACGTCGGCGTGGACGATGATCGGATCAGCAGGTGCGCCCGGAGTCTTCGGCCCCGTGAGCGCGCGCCCCTGCACGCGCTCCCTGGCGTAACTCACCGCGTTCTGGTAACTCGCCTCGGCGAGGCCAAGTCCCTGCAGACCGACGCCGATGCGCGCGCCGTTCATCATCGTGAACATGCCGCGCATCCCCTTGTGTGGCTCGCCGACCATCCAGCCTATCGCGTCGTCGAAGTCCAGCACGCAGGTGGGCGACGCCTTGATGCCCATTTTGTGCTCTATCGATCCGCAGCGCACGCCGTTGCGCGTTCCCGGCTTGCCATCATCGGTGGGCAGGAACTTCGGCACGACAAACAGGCTGATGCCTTTTGTGCCCGGGGGCGCGTCGGGCAGCTTCGCGAGCACGAGGTGAATGATGTTGTCCGCCAGGTCGTGCTCGCCGGCGGTGATGAAGATCTTCTGGCCGGAAATGCGGTATGCGCCATCTCCCGCTGGCACCGCTTTCGTTCGGATCATGCCGAGATCCGTTCCTGCGTGCGCTTCGGTGAGACACATGGTGCCCGTCCATTCCCCGGAGACGAGCTTCGGCATGTACTTCTCCTGAAGCTCGTGCACCGCGTGCGCTTCGAGCGCGATGACCGCGCCGTGCGTCAGTCCGGGGAACATCGCGAACGAGAGATTGGATGCGCAGAGCATCTCGTCGAGAATGATGTGCACCAGATGCGGAAGGCCCTGGCCTCCCCACTCCTCGGCCGCCGAGATGCCCCCCCAGCCGCCGGACACGAACTGCTGATACGCTTCCCGGAAACCGCCGGGCGTTCGCACCTCGCCGTTCTCGTAGCGCGAGCCTTCGGCGTCGCCCTTCTG
>JBKJKH010000046.1:0-5412 GCA_046597595.1 Gemmatimonadaceae bacterium | reverse complement strand
CTCCAGGTGCTGGTCGACAATCGCCGGCAGATGCTGATCCCGGAGATCGCCTTCCAGTATCACGCGCTGGTGGATGAGGGTGAGCAGCGTCTCCACGCGCACGTCACCGTCGCGCGCGCAACAACGGACGAGACAGTGGCGGCGATGGCCCGGGAGCTGTCGCGCGCGTTCAAGATGGACGTTGTTCCCCACCTGACCGTCGACCCCGCGATCATTGGCGGCGCCGTGGTGCGGGTGGGTGACACGGTCATCGATGGCTCAGTCCGCCGGCGCCTCGCAATGCTGAAGCGGCAGCTGAACCACTGACCTGCGGCGTTGCGCCGTCTGAGGGGCAGCGGCCAACTTCCGGCATGCTGCCCCGCTTCTTTTTTTCAGGCCTGCTGCTGGCGCTGGTCGCGTCGTCGCCCGCAGTCGCCCAGCGTCGTCCATCGGTGACGTCGCCCCCGTCGGGCGACACAACTGGCTACTGGCAGCAACGCGTGCACTACCAGATCACCGCCACGCTGGATGAAGTGCGCAAGGCGGTGAGGGCCTCCGGGCGGCTCACCTACGTGAACCAGTCGCCCGACACGCTGCGCGAACTCTATTTCCACCAGTACCTCAACGCGTTTCGTCCGCACTCCGCGTGGTCGGCGGGTGACGCACGCGAGGGGCGCGTCCGTTTCCAGAACCTCGCCGAACCCGATTACGGGTACGAACGGTTCACGCGTGCGCCGCTCGTGAACGGCACGGCTGTGACGCCGGAGTATCCGGGTGCGCCCGATAGCACCGTCGTGCGACTCGCGCTGCGTGACGCGCTCGCGCCCGGTGACTCCCTCACCGTGGATCTCGACTGGGAAGCGCGGCCGTCGACGGTCGTGCGCCGGCAGGGGCGCGCAGGCCGCACCTATGACCTCGCGCAGTGGTATCCCAAGGTTGCCGTGTACGACCGCGGAGGATGGCAGCCGAATGCGTTAGTGGCGGCGGGAGAATTGTACGGCGAGTTCGGCGACTACGACGTCACACTCATGTTGGCTGACGACGAGGTGGTGGCTGCAACCGGAGTGCCTGTGTCCGGCGACCCGGGCTGGGAGCGCGTCAAGCGCTGGGGCACCGTCCATGCGCCGGGCAACGTGTATGCTGCGTTGCCGCCCGTACGCACAGTGGAAATTCCTGCTGGCATGCGAGCGGTGCGCTTTTTCGCCCGCAATGTGCACCATTTCGCCTGGTCCGCGTCACCGGACTACCGCTACGAGGGCGGAGTCTACGTTCGCGCACCGTCCCCGGGAGCGGCCGATGTGAAGGACGTCTGGGATTCGGTTGGCGTGCACGTGCTGTACAAGGCGGGCGATGAGGCGCAATGGGGCAATGGGCAAGCAGTCAAACGAACGGTCCAGGCGCTTGCCTGGCTCGAGAAAACCTACGGGGACTATGCGTATCCGCAGGTGACCAACCTGCATCGCCTCGATGGTGGCGGTACCGAGTTCCCGATGATGATGATGAACGGCTCCGCGGGACTCGGGCTCATCCTGCACGAAGGTGGTCACATCTTCACGTACGGCATTCTCGCCAACAACGAGTGGCAGTCGGGCTGGATGGATGAGGGACTTACATCGTACCAGACGGCGTGGGCGCAGGGGCAGACGCCGCAGGAGCGCGCCGGCCGGCCGCTGCCTTCGCCGCCACGCGCGAAAGGCTATCGTGGACATGCCGAGCGTCCGCACCCCTCCGAAGCGGGCACCATCGAACGCTATCGTGTCGACCTGCTCGGACGCGCCGAGCCGATAGGTACGCGCGCTGACCTCTTCAACGAGTTCGCGATCTACAACGCGATGATCTACACCCGCGCGCAGGCGATGTACGGGGCGTTGCGAGACGTGATGGGGGACAGCGCGTTCTCCCGCTTTCTGCACCTGTACTATCGCAAGTGGGCGCTCAAGCACGTCGACGAACTGGCAATGCGCCGTGCGGCGGAGGATGCATCGGGTCTCGACCTCCGCTGGTTCTTCGACCAGTGGGTGCATCGCGTCGGTCTTGTGGACTATTCACTCCGCGACGTTCGCGCGCGCATGGAAGGCAGCGAGTGGGTCACCACCGGTCGTGTCGTGAAGCGCGGTGAGTATTTCCACCCAATGCGGCTAGGCGTGCGCACCCGGAGTGGCTGGACGACGCAACGGGTTGCGGACGCACTGGGATGGTCGCAGGTCGTCACGGTCAGGACGCGCGAACTTCCGATCGAGGTGCATCTCGATCCCATCCAGGTAGGCGACGACTGGTACGGGCCCAATGACAAGCCGCATGTGCCCGGTCCGATTCAGGCGTTCGCCGGGAAGACGGTGTTCGACTGGCCCTTCCTCGACCAGTCGCACGCGAACCGCATTCTCAATCTCGTGACGCCCATCGCGTGGTACGGCACGCCGGGCGGGATCGCGGCGGGCGTGCGGCTCCGGAACAACTATCAGGGATACTGGAACCGGACGCAGCTCGGCCTGGCTTTCGCGGCGCGACAGCCTGCCGAACCGCCGAATCCCATGTGGACGGGACTTCACGTGCGTCACGTCGATCCGTTCGATCGCCTGCAGGTCTGGGCGACAGCGGATGACGCGCGCATTCCGTGGAAGCCGCGCCCGATCGTTGGACTGCACCTTGGTGCGTGGGCTGTGGACGGCGTGTTCAAGCTGGATGCGAGAAAGAGTTGGGATGTGAGCCAGTTCCTGTATGCCCCGGGCGCGCGTCGTTCCTTCACGGTCGGGTACAGCAGCGCGTATCCCATCGTACACGCGATGCTTGATCCCGCGCGCTGGAGCGGTCTCACGACCAATGAGCTGAACGTGCGGTACGCGGGATGGCGCGCGCCTTCCGCAGGCAGTCGCTTCGACCTGCAGGCCGCGGCAGGGTATCAGTCGGGGCGGCCCGACCGCGACTTTTCACGCGACCTCTACTATCGGGCTGAAGCACTGATCGGCAACTCCAGCGGAGCCGCGAAGACGCAGGCGTTGTGGCGTGCATTCCTCGGAGGCGAGTGGCAGCCGACGCGCGAGCGCGGGATTTACTTCAATTCCGCCAACCCGATCTCGACGTTCTCGAACCATTTTTATCGTCCGGATGGCTCGCTGCTCGGCAGGCCCAGCGTGCACTTTGTGGCTGTGGGTGGAGCGGGGTTGCGAGGAATCGATCCGCGCGCACGCGCATCCGAAGGGCTGCTGGCGATCAACCTCGAGCAGAATCTGCGAGTGAAGGAATTCGGCTCCGCGTCGCGGCGCCTCCGGGTTTTCGCCGCGATATTCGAGAACGGCGCGGTGACGACGTCGGATAAGGATGACGAGCGCGTGATTGGCACAGGTGGAGTGGCACTTGTCGCCCGCGGCTTTCTTTTCGACCGGGAGGTGCGCGTCCGGTTCGACATGCCGTTCCTGGTGAGCGCCACGCACCTGGCGATCGGGGACGTGCAACGCGCCCCAACGAGCTTCCGGTGGTCGTTCTCCTTCAGCGACCTCTGGTAGTCCCACTGCCGTCGCGCGTGCAGCCGGGAGATATTGGCGCACGCGCGCGAGGTGCACGAATTTGTATGGAGGAAGGGCATGGGTAGTGGGGTAGTCGAGCCTCGGCGCGGCGAGAAGCCGTGGGGGCATGAGTTGATCTGGGCGCACACGGACCGGTATGTGGGCAAGATCCTGCATATCAAGGCAGGGCATGCCCTCTCCGTGCAGTATCACAACAGGAAGGATGAGACGATTCACCTGCTGCAGGGCACGATGATCTATCGCATTGGCGATGGAGCCGACATGCAGGTGGTCGAGATGCGGGAAGGGCAGTCGTATCGCAACGTTCCTGGTACAATTCACCAGATGGAAGCAGTAACCGACTGCGACGTACTCGAGGCATCGACTCCCGACCTCGACGACGTCGTGCGACTCAGCGATCGCTACGGACGCGAGGGGACCAGCGCGCCATGAAGGCAATTATTCCGTTGGCTGGAAAGGGAACGCGGCTGCGGCCGCACACGCATGTTACGCCCAAGCCGATGCTTCGCATCGCCGGCAAGCCGGTGATCGACTACGTCATGGATGACCTCAAGCGGCTCGGCAATGTTTCGGAGGTCATCTATGTCACGGGGCACCTGAAGGAAAAGGTCGAGAAGCATGTGAAGCAGTATCCCTTCCCGGCCGTGTTCATCGAGCAGGTGGAGCAGCGGGGAACGGCGGATGCGGTCGCGCTCGCCCGTCCTTACGTGGACGAGCCCGTGATGATCATCTTCGTCGACACAATCTTTGACGCGGACCTTTCGATCATCGACACGGTGGATGCCGACGGCATCATCTGGGTGAAGGAAGTCGAGGACTACCAGCGCTTCGGCGTGGTCGTCACGGACGCCGACGGCAACATGACGCAGATCATCGAGAAGCCGACGACGCCGGTATCAAAGAGGGCGAACATCGGGTTGTATTACATTCGTAACTGGAAGCTGCTCTACGAAGGGATCGACTGGGTGATGCAGCAGCCGCCGAACAAGGGCGAGTACTACCTCACCGATGCCTTCCAGTACATGATCGACCATGGCGCGAAGATCCACGTCGCCGACGTTGCCGGCTGGTACGATGCGGGGAAGCTCGACACGCTGCTCGAGACGAACCAGTCCGTGCTCGAGAAGCGGAACATGTCGCGGCGTCCGGTGGTGACCGACGGCTCGAAGATCATCGATCCGGTCTACGTCGAGGACGGGGTCGTGCTGCGCGACGCGACCATCGGTCCGAACGTTTCCATCGGCGCCGGCACCGTTATCGAACGCTCATGGCTCAGTCACACGATCGTCGGCACAAAGAGCCGCATTACCGGTTCGAGCCTGAAGAACTCGCTGATCGGTGATGAAGTGGTGGTCGACGGAGTGCACGGCGAGCTCACAATCGGCGATCACAGCGAAGTGCGCGTCACGAAATAATTCTGGCCGCTGCGCAGACCAGCGTGAGCGCGCGCGCCACGCCCAGCGCGCCGTCCTGATTGTCGTACCATTCGTCGCGGGTGTGGGCATCGCCCCCGCGGCCACCCCCACCGATCGCGACCGCCGGAATGCCGAGGCTGATCGGCACGTTGGCATCGGTCGATGCCATGGAAAGTTCGGGATCGCGGCCGACGAGCGTCGTGCTTTCCATGGCGAGGCGGACGAGATCGTCGTCGGCCGGCACCTCTCCGCAGGGACGGTCGCCAATGAGCTGAATCGTATGCGACAAGGGGACCGTCCCGTGTGCGCGACGGGCGTTCTCCTCCCGCGCAGCGGCGAGGCACGCGGCGCCGAGTTCGCGCTCGACGCGCTCGAGTGCTGTGGGCGAGCTGGAACGAATGTCTACTTCCAGCCAGCCGCTCTCCGGAATGGCGTTCACCGAGATTCCGCCACCCATGCGGCCGACGGTCAGTGTGGTGCGCGGGGTGCGCGGC
>JBKJKH010000043.1:0-4208 GCA_046597595.1 Gemmatimonadaceae bacterium | reverse complement strand
GACCTCCGGGAGGCCGCGCTCCTGGCCGACCGTGTCGTGGTGTTGCGAGCCGGCCGGATCGAGCAGGACGCGGCGCCAGCGGACCTGATACGCAATCCAGCGACGGAATACGTGTCCCGGTTGCTCGCGATGGCGGGGGTGACGGCATGAGGCGCGTGGCGGCCATGCTCCTTGCTTGCCTGGCGGCCGTGCCGCTTGGCGCGCAGGACTCCGCGGCAGTCGTCATCGCATCAAAGCCGTTTGGCGAGTCGTATCTCCTGTGCGAGCTGTTTGCACAACTGCTGGAGGCGCGCGGTATTCGCGTGGAACGGAGACCGGGCCTCGGCGCAACGGAGATTGCGTTTCGTGCCATCACCAGCGGCGCCATCGACGTGTATCCGGAGTACACCGGCACCGGCCTGCTCGCGATACTCGGCGAGAAGCCGCTGAGCGATCCACAGCAGGTGTTCGCGCGGATCAGTTCGGCGTTCCGCGCGCGGTGGGGCGCGCGGTGGCTGCCGCCGCTGGGATTCGAGAACACCTATGCAATTGCGGTGCGGCGCGCGACCGCTGATTCGCTGAAGCTGCGCACGCTCACCGATCTCGCCCGCGAGTCGGGGCGCCTGCGTGCCGGGTTCACTCCGGATTTCATCGGACGCCCCGATGGGTTGCCCGGCCTGCAGGGCGCATATGGATTGCGGCCACGCGAGGTGCGCGCCCTCCTGCCGGCGGTGAAGTACCGAGCGCTGGCTGATGGCGCGGTCGATGTCGTGGACGGGTATTCCACTGACGGTCTCATCGCGCGGTACGATTTCGTGATCCTCACCGACGACAAGCGCTTTTTCCCGCCGTACGAGGCCGCCGCGCTGGTTGGCGCGCGTCTCGCGCTGGGCCGGCCGGACGCGATCGCGGCGCTTGGAGAGCTTTCAGGGCGCATCGACGTCGCGCGGATGCGTGCGATGAACGCACGCCTCGAGGTGGGGGGCGAGCCGGTCGCGCGCATCGCAGCGGATGCGCTGCGCGACCTCGGCCTCGTGGGAGGGAATGTTGCGGCGCGCGACCTGACGACGAGCGATCGCGATCGCGGTTCCTTGACTGCCTATCTCGTCGAGCGTCGCGCATTCATCGGCGCGCTCGCCGCGCGGCACCTGCTGCTCGTCGCAGTTTCCCTGTTCGCGGCGGTGCTGGTGGCGGTCCCTCTTGGGCTCGCGCTCGAGCGCGTGCCGAGGGCTGCGGATACCATCATTCGGGGCGTTGGTGTGCTCCAGACGATTCCCAGTATCGCGCTATTGGCATTCATGATCCCCGCACTTGGCATCGGAGTCGTGCCGGCGCTTGTCGCACTCTGGCTGTATGCGCTCTATCCGATCGTGCGCAACACGTACACTGGAGTGCGTGACGCGGATCGCGGTGCGGTGAACGCGGCGACCGCCCTCGGCATGACACCCGGCCAGGTGCTGCGCCATGTGCGCCTGCCTCTCGCCGCACCAGTGATCATGGCCGGGATTCGCACGGCTGCCGTGATCGGCGTCGGGACTGCGACGCTGGCCGCGTTTGTTGGCGCGGGCGGCCTCGGTGATCCCATCGTCGCGGGGCTCGCGCTCTCTGACACGAGGATGATCCTGTCCGGGGCGATCCCCGCCGCGGTACTCGCGCTGCTGGTCGACGCGCTGCTCGCAATCGCCGAGCGGCGCATCGCGCCGGGCGGCTAGCACCACAGCGGGATCAATCGCCGCGCAGCGGGCCCGCCTTTGGTGTTGCGACCGCCGCGCACGCGTAGCGGTAGACGGCCACAACCGCCGCGCAGGACACCCAGCGCACATCCGGACTCGCCTCGAACCCCGCGTGCATGACACCAACTGCGCCGTAACAATCCAGCGCGTAGGCGAACGTCGCTGACGCGCACACCGCGAGGCCCGGCGTGATCGAGTGGGCGTTCATGATAACGTCCTTCACTGCGCCGATCATGCAGCGAGACCATGCGGTCTTGTCGCCCCCCGCTCCCGAGCAGTATGTGAGAGGATCCGTGCCATCGGTGCGCGCCTGAGCGGCCGCCGCCTGTCCGATGCCCTCGTCGCACATAACGACGTACTGGCCCGACCGCGCACACGTTTCGAACGCCTTCTCGAACGAGCCCGTGAGCTTCCGAACGGCAAAGGGCTGCATCTGCCAGCAACCGATCTTCACATGTTCTTCAACGGCCTTGTTGCAGGGATAGAGCAGGTCATCCGGATGGAGCCGGGGCGTGCGGGGCGCCGAATGATGCATCCCCTCCATCCCTGCCATTTCCATGTTCGTCGCGGTATCGCTCATGAAGTTTTCCATGAAGACGCCACTCGAGCAGTTCACGCGATCCATGAACTGGGCAATCGCGGCGCAGGGCTTTACCGCGGCGGCCCAGTTGTAGTCGTTCGCCATCATCAGGCCATGTCCCACGCCGTGCCAGCATTGATGCGTCGCCTGCGCTGCTCCTGATCCGGTCCCCTGGCAGAGGCGAGTCACGTTCGCACTCGAGCCTTTTGCCTGGAAGTACCCCTCGACGACCCCGTGCGCGCATCCGGAGCCCATCGTGAGAGGACAGTCGGCGAGCGCTTTCGCCGGGTCGTTCACGACCTCGTACGCAAAGCGTCCCAGGTGATGCGCGAGACCATGATCGCGCCCCTGATAAGCGGGCGTCTGCGCGACGTGAAACAGCAAGGCAAACGCGGCCTTCTGGCCATCCGCACGCAACACCCTCTGGAGATCCGCCTGCACGCATTGTTCAGCGGCCGTGGCCTTACCAGCACACGCCGCGACCAGTTTCATGGCGTTCTCGTCGGGAACTGGAGCAGTCTGCGTCGCGGAAACAGCCGGGACCGCATCGGGTGCAGTTTCGCTCTCCGAACCCCGCTTTCCCCACGCCAGGGCCAGCAGCACTGCCACAACGCCCGCGGCGGAAACGCCGAGGAGTGCCGCGCTGACGCGACGAGTCTGAGGCGGTGCTTCCGGCGGTGTTGCGCCCGGACGTCGTTCTTTTGTGCGGCTCACGCCAGGTTCACCCTGAGGTCATGGGTTCCCTGAACCTATATTCCTCCCCCTATGGCGGCCATCACAGCGGAAGAACTACGGAGCACGGCCTTTCTCGATGGCCTCCCGGACGGACATCTCTGGCTGCTCTCGCATGCCATGGAAACGGCCTCCTATGCCGGCGACGAAGTCCTGTTCGCCGAGGGCGACGAGCGCACGTTCTTCGCGATCATCACGGCCGGTTCGGTTGCCATCGAGAAGAGCGTGAATGGGCGGCCCGTCCGCCTGGCCACTCTCGGGGCCGGCGAGGCGTTGGGCGAAGGACTCCTGCTCGATGAGTCGCTGCACGGCACGACCGCACGCACGCTGCTGCCGACGCGTGCCTTCCTGCTTGCCGCCGCTCAAGTGCGCGACCTGCTCAAGGAGCAGCCGGCCGTGTATGCAGCGTTGGTCGCCAGGGCCGCTCGCGCGATCTCGCATCGCCTCGCCGCGACGGATGCGACGCTCGTGGGACGCGGAAGGACGCTGGGATTCTCGGGTACGCGCATGCGGAAGGAGCACGACCTGCTCGGCGAACGCGAAGTGCCCGAAGATGCGCTGTACGGGATCCAGACCTTGCGCGCCCTCGAGAACTTCCCGATCAGCGGCGTCGTGCTCCGCGAATTTCCCTCGCTCCTCGAGGCGCTCGCCGCGGTCAAGGAAGCCGCGGCGCTCGCGAACCTCGACCTCGGCCTCCTGCCAACGGAGATCGCCGATCCGATCATCCGGTCGGCACGCGAGATCCGTGCAGGTCGCCATCACGAGCACTTCCTCGTGGACATGGTGCAGGGCGGCGCCGGGACATCGACGAACATGAACGCGAACGAGGTGATCGCGAACCGCGCGCTGGAACTCGTGGGGCAACCGCGCGGGCACTACGAGGTGATCCACCCCAACAATCACGTCAACCTGTCGCAGTCCACCAATGACGTGTATCCGACGGCGATCAAGCTCGCGCTGCATTCGAGCATCGAGCGACTGCAGGAGTCGATGAAAGCGCTGTGCGATGCCCTGCTGGTCAAGGCAAAGGAGTTTGCGCCGCACATCAAGATGGGACGCACCCAGCTTCAGGATGCCGTGCCGATGACCCTCGGCCAGGAGTTCGCGGCATTCGCGCACACGATTCTCGAGGATATCGACCGGCTGGGTGAGGCGCAGCTGCTGATCCGCGAGATCAACATGGG
>JBKJKH010000028.1:0-3837 GCA_046597595.1 Gemmatimonadaceae bacterium | reverse complement strand
GGATACGGCCGGCGTGAGCTGTGGTCGCCCGCGGGGTGGGAATGGCTTACCGAGGCGAAGGTTACGGCGCCAAAGCACTGGCGCCGCGAAGGCACCCGCTGGCTCGTCCGCGAAATGGACCGGGAAGGCGACGTCGACCCGCGGCGACCCGTCGTGCACGTCTGCTGGTACGAGGCTGATGCCTTCGCGCGCTGGGCGGGAAAGCGGCTCCCCACTGAATTCGAGTGGGAAGCCGCAGCGTCGTGGGACCCGGCGACAGGCTCCGCCCGCCAATTCCCGTGGGGCAACGACACGCCGACTCCCTCGCATGCAAACATCGATCAGCTGTCGTTTGGAACCGCTCCCGTCGGCGCATATGCAGCCAATGTCTCGCCCATTGGATGCTACGGCATGATCGGTGACGTGTGGGAGTGGACAGCGAGCGACCTCGCCGGCTATCCCGGCTTCGCGGCCTTTCCATACGCCGAATATTCCGAAGTGTTTTTCGGCAGTGAGTACAAGATCCTGCGTGGCGGGTCCTGGGCCACGCGCCCGGGAGCAATTCGCAACACGTTCCGCAATTGGGATTATCCAATCCGGCGGCAGATCTTCGCCGGCTTTCGCTGTGCGCGCGATGACTGAGTCGGCCGAGCGCATGGGCGAGGCGTTTCCGGCACCGTCGGAGACGCTGCTCCGTGACGTGCGCGACGGATTGTCGCGCTCGCCGAAACGGCTTCCGTCCAAGTATTTCTACGATCGGCGCGGGTCCGAACTGTTCGAGCAGATCACGAGACTGCCCGAGTATTATCTGACGCGTGCCGAGCGGGGGCTGCTGGAGGCGCATGCCAGCGCCATTATCGGAGCGCTTGCCCCGGCATCTCTGGTGGAACTCGGCGCTGGCAGCGCGGAGAAGACGCGCATTCTGCTCGACGCGATGCTCGCCAGTGGCAAGCACGCCACGTATGTCCCCATCGACGTGAGCGAGGAATTCCTCGAGGCCACCGCCGCGGCGCTCGACGCGCGCTATGATGCGCTCGACATCGTGCCTGTCGTTGCGGACATCAGCGAGCCACTCGAGCTCCCGCGACTGCTTCCCGTTCCTGCGCTCTTCGCCTTTCTCGGTAGTACCATCGGCAACTTCGACGAGCGCGACGCCATCGCGTTGCTCTCTGACGTGCGCGCCGTGATGCGCGCGGGCGACCGCTTCCTCCTCGGCTTCGATCTCGTGAAGGATGCCGCGCGCCTGCACGACGCGTATAACGACACTGCCGGCGTCACTGCGGACTTCAATCGCAACGTGCTGCATGTCCTCAACCGCGAACTCGGAGCAGACTTCGATATCGGGGCGTTCGAGCACGTCGCGTTCTACAACCATGACGCACGGCGGATCGAGATGCACCTGATGGCCACGCGCCCGATGCGCGTGCATGTTCCGGGCGTGGGAGCGGTGACCTTCCGGAGCGGTGAGCGCCTGATGACAGAGATCAGCGGGAAATACGATCGACCGTCTGTCGGCGCGCTGCTCGACGCCGCTGGACTGGGGATCGAGCACTGGCTGACCGATGGCGATTTCGCGCTGGTCCTCGCAGCCCCTCGCGACGCCGGCGACAGGACTCGCTAGGCGCGGCATGCTCTCTCCCCGCGCACTCCTCGACGATCTGCGGAACACCTGCTTCGCTTCCACCGCTCCGGCGGCGGCGGGCGCGCGGACAGGCATGGAAGCCGAGGCAATCGTCGTGGACGCGGTGACGCGGCGCCCCTTTCCGCTTGAACCGACGTTGTCGCCGCGTGCGACTGTCCCGGCAATGCAGCGGCTCGGGGAGCTTCAAGGATGGCAACCGCGGCCGTCCGGCAGCTCCGGCGTGCCCGAGTTCCATCTCCCGGACGGCGGACGCCTCACGTTTGAACCCGGGGGGCAGGTCGAGTACAGCTCGGCGCCTCGACGATCAGCCTCGGAAGTGCTCTCCGCGACGCGCGAAGTCCTGGCGCACGTTGGCGGCGCGCTGAAGGAGATCGGCGCCGACCTGGTATTCGCCGGGCTCGATCCCGGCAATGCGGTTGAGGACACGACGCTTCAGCTACGAGGCGAACGCTATGTCCGCATGGACCGCCATTTCTGGCGTAGCGGTGCTTCCGGTGCGCGCATGATGCGGCAATCCGCGTCGTTGCAGTTCGCGCTCGACTGGGGCGAGCCCGCGGGGCGCGCGGAGCGGTGGACGCTGCTGAACGCGCTCGTGCCATACCTTGCCGCGATCTTTGCCAACTCGCCGCTGTATGCGGGGAAGGTGACGGGACACCAGAGCTACCGTCGCGTCGTGTGGGACAACCTCGACCCGTCGCGGACGGGACTGCGCGATACGGGCCCGAACGCGGCGGAGGAGTATCTCACCTTCGCGCTGCATGCTCAGGCCATCATCATTCCCGGCGGGGACCGTCCCTGCGCCCCGTTCGGGCGTTGGCTCGACACCGGATGTGTGACCATGGAAGATTGGCACACGCATCTCAGCACGTTGTTTCCCGAGGTGCGTCCGCGTGGATATCTCGAGGTCCGCACCATCGATGCGCTCGCTCCCGAATGGTACGCCGCTCCAATGGCATTGCTGGTTGGGCTCACGTACGACGAGCGCAGCGCGCAGGACGCGCGCGACCTGCTCGGCGATCCCGATCCGGCGCTGCTGGAGCGCGCCGGGAAGCATGGAGTGGGTGACCAGCAGATCGGCGGTGTCGCGCGCGACCTGTGGACCATCGCATTGCAGGGATGCACCCGCCTCGGCACGTCGATCATCAATGCGGAGGACGTGGAGACCGCGGCAGAGTACGCGGCGCGGTATACCGCCGTTGGCCGCACACCAGCGGATAACGTGCTCGCAGGCATCGACACGTTCGCGTCTGCCGCGGGGTGAATCCGCCCGCGCGGCGGCTTGCCGCCCATGAGGTCAGCAAGCGATTCGGAACGCATCTCGCACTCGATCGCGTATCGCTCGGAGTGAACGCGGGCGAATGCGTCGCACTCGTGGGCGAGAGTGGTTCTGGCAAGACTACGCTGCTCCGGCTCTTCAATGCGCTCGTGCAGCCGGATTCCGGCCAGCTCCAGATAGACGGTGCCGACGTCGCGACGCTGGATGCGGTTGCGCTGCGTCGTCGCGTTGGGTATGTGCCGCAGGAAGGCGGGCTGATGCCGCATTGGCGCGTCCAGCGAAACGTGGAGCTCGTTCCATGGTTGCGCGGCGTGGCAGGGGTCGAGCGCGCGGCATCCGCGCACATGGCGCTGCAACTCGCGGGGCTCGACCCCGCCCGGTTCGCGGCACGCTGGCCGAGTGAATTGTCGGGTGGGCAACGCCAGCGTGTTGCGATCGCGCGTGCGCTTGCCGCGCGTCCCGATGTCGTGCTGCTCGATGAACCGTTTGGTGCGCTCGACGCGATCACGCGGGGGGAACTGCACATCGCATTTGCCGCCCTGCGTGCGGAACTCGGGCTCACGGCGTTGCTCGTCACGCACGACCTCCGGGAGGCCGCGCTCCTGGCCGACCGTGTCGTGGTGTTGCGGGCCGGCCGGATCGAACAGGACGCGGCGCCTGCGGAACTGATACGCAATCCAGCGACGGAATACGTGTCCCGGTTGCTCGCGATGGCGGGGGTGACGGCATGAGGCGCGTGTCGGCCATGCTCCTCGCTTGCCTGGCGGCCGTGCCGCTTGGCGCGCAGGACTCGGCGGCAGTCGTCATCGCATCAAAGCCGTTTGGCGAGTCGTATCTCCTGTGCGAGCTGTTTGCACAACTGCTCGAGGCACGCGGTATTCGCGTGGAACGGAGACCGGGCCTCGGCGCAACGGAGATTGCGTTTCGTGCCATCACGAGT
>JBKJKH010000567.1:0-3707 GCA_046597595.1 Gemmatimonadaceae bacterium | reverse complement strand
CGTTCGCGCACTCACATTGAGTTCTGTGACGCGGTGGTCGAGCAACACCCAGTGGTGCTCGTCCTCAGATTCGATAAGCGACGCATGCATGACTGTTCTTAACTGATGTGTCGCAGGCGCGACACCCTTGTCCGCATCTGGAGCCCTCGATTCCCCTTGGGCGCGGCGCCTGGAGCTGCTCGGTCTTGTTCCACTGCGCGCGCGGAGGGTTGCATTGCAGCGATCGCAACTGGGGCAAACAGGTCCGGTGTCCAGAGGAGAGCTTCGCGGGCACGCAGATACCGCGGATGCGTCGCTGTTCTACGCTGCCAGGAACACAGCAATAATTCTTTTCAGCGCTCATCAGCGGGCCATCAGCGTCATCCGTGTGCGCGCGGAGGGTTGCATTGCAGCGATCGCAACCGGGGCGCACGGATCCAGTGCCAAAGAGAGCTTCGCGGGCACACAGATACCGCAGATGCTTCGCTGATCTACGCTGCGGAAGCGCGAATCTTCAAGGATGGCGGCGCAACAGCACGGTACGCGTAGCACGCGTGCGGTGACATGAAGAATCCGCGAGCACACAAATTCCGCAGATGCGACGCGGATCTACGCTGCCGGACCACAGCATCGGCCCTTTTGATAGCGACCTGACCGGACGGGTCATTGGTGTCTTCTATACGGTCTACAACGAGATGGGATATGGCTTGCTGGAGGCGGTCTACTGCAACGCAATGCTCGTGGCCCTGAACGAGGAGGGCATCTCCGCACGGAGGGAGGTGCCGATCGATATCGCGTACCGGGGACATCGCGTCGGGCACTATCGCGCCGACTTGATGGTCGAAGGGTGTCTCCTGTTCGAGTGCAAGGCGACGCACACGTTGAGTCGCAACGATGGCCGGCAAATTATCAACATGCTGAAGGCCTGTACGATCGAGCTTGGCCTGTTGCTGCACTTCGGCCCCAACCCGCGAGTGTTCCGTTTCATTGCGACTAACGAATCCTTCAGCGCTGATTAGCGGGACGTAGCATCATCCGCGGAGTTCCACTGCAGCGATCGCAACCTGGGCGGACGGGTTCGGTGTCCTGGGGAAGGCCTCGCGGGCACACCGATACCACGGATGCGTCGCTGATCCACGCTGCCGGAACACAGCAATAATTAATAGAACTTTCAGCGTTCATCAGCGCGCGATCAGCGTCATCCGTGTGCGCGCGGAGGGTTGCATTGCAACGATCGCAACCGGGGCGGACGGGTTCGGTGTCGTGGGGAAAGCCTCACGGGCACACGGATACCACGGATGCGTCGCTGATCCACGCTGCCGGACCACCGCAATTTATTAACGCCATTTTCAGCGCTCATCAGCACGCCATCAGCGTCATCCGTGTGCGCGAGGAGGGTTCCACTGCAGCGATCGCGACCGGGGCGGACGCATCCCGTGCGAAAGAGAGCCTCGCGGGCACACGGATACCACGGATGCGTCGCTGATCCACGCTGCCGGACCACAGCAATTGATTAACGCCTTTTCAGCGCTCATCAGCGCGCCATCAGCGTCATCCGTGTGCGCGCGGAGGGTTCCACGGCAGCGATCGCAATCGGGGCGGACGCATCCCGTGCGAAAGAGAGCCTCGCGGGCACCAGATACCACGGATGCATCGCTGATCTACGCTGCCAGGAGCATAAGCGGCCTACGCTTCGCTCAGGACAACGGAGTCGGTCACTGCTTCTCGCGATCGTCCTCCTCTCCACCGAATGGGTTGTCGCTCGACACCTCGCTCGCCCGTTCGACCTTCACGACCTGCTTCAGGGTGCGCCCGCCGATCGTGACAGAGATGAGGTAGCTGCCCGGGTCGACCCACGGACCCTGACGCGCGCCGCGGCCGAACCCGCCGCCACCACCACCGCCGCCAGGTGCAGGCGCACCGAGTCGCTCCTCTCCGGGGCGGAGATTGATCTCGTCAGCGCGAGCGCCTCCGCGGGCGCCGCCAGCGCCTCGCGTCGTAGTGTCCGTTCCTCGCGCCTTGGCGATAGAGTCCTCACGGACCTGCCGCACGCGAGCCGCGACCACGCTGTCACGAAGCCCACTCGGCGACAGAGGAGCAGGTTTCGCCCGCAGGTCCCAGAACACCCGGTGCAAGCCGGAACTTCCCGGACCACGGAGCATGCGCACCGTGTCACCGGTCGCATCGGTGATGATGATGCGCGCCGAGTCGGACGTCGGCTGGCCCTCCGCGATCCGGTACGCGACCTGCGCGCCGAATGTGGGATTGTCCGTCTGGAAGATCTTGTGCCCATTCCACATCTGCTCGTTGCGCACGGCGTACTGGAACGCGGGCTTCATCGTGAAGAAGTGCGGGCCGCCCTTCATCACCGAATCAGTCATGTCCTGAAGCGGCGCGATGTCGACGATATAGATGCTCCGCCCGTGCGTGCCCGCGATGAGCTCGCGGTCGCGTGGATGGATATCGAGATCGCGGACCGGTACCGATGGCAGGTTGGTCATGAACTTCTGCCACGCCGCGCCGCGCTCGGTGCTCACGTACACACCGCGATCGGAGCCTACGAAGAGCAGATTCCGGTTGCGAGGGTCTTCGACGAGGACGTGGAGATGATCCACGCCGCCACGCGGAAGGTTCGCCGCGATGCTGCGGAACGTGCGGCCGAAATCGTTCGACACCCAGACGTACGGTTCGAAATCGTTGTTCTGGTGATTCGAGACGACTACGAACACCGTCGCGGTGTCATAGAGGGATGCAACGACGCGTCGGACCCACCCGTTGACGGGAGCACCGGGCAGCCGCGACTGTTTTCCCGCTCCCGGTGACGCCCCGTGCAGGAGGTCCCATGTACCGCCGTCATTCTTCGACAGCCAGACATTGCCGTCGTCGGTGCCGGCCCAGAGAATTCCTGGCCGCAGCGGCGATTCACTGATGCTCGTGATCGTGCTGTACGTCTCCGCGCCGGTGTTGTCCGCGGTGATGCCGCCGGTATTCTTCGTCGAACGGATGATCTTCGCCGAGTCGACCGTTGAGAGATCAGGTGAGATCATCTGCCAGCTGTCGCCGCGGTTCGTGCTGCGCATTACGCGGTTCCCTGCAGCATAGAGCGTCGTGTTGGAGTGCGGCGAAAGGAAAAACGGCGTCTCCCAGTTGTGGCGTGTGAAGGTGCCGCTGTCCGTGCGCGACCGGGCCCGGATGTCGCCTACGCGCCGCGAAATATCTGGCGTCTCGGGCTGGGTCGTGTCACCACGCGCGACGACCAGCGAGTCCTCGAACATGCGCGCACGCTGCTGCGCGTTGCTGCGTCGAATGACTCTTGCCAATCCGGTAGAGAGATCGAGCCGGCCGATGTTGCCGCCCTGGCTTTCGTAGTAGATGATGTTCGGATCGGTGGGGTCCTGCGCCGTGTAAAAACCGTCTCCGCCGCCGACGTTGAACCAGTCGTCGTTGCGCGCGCCCTGCCCGGTTTTCGTCCGGCTCGGTCCGCACCAGCTGCCATTGTCCTGAAGCCCGCCACAGACGCGATACGGCTTCGCCATGTCGTAGCTGACCTGATAGAACTGGCCGGCCACGAAGGTGTTCACGAAATCGTACGTTCCGCCGCGATCGTGCGTGATGGCAATGCCGCCGTCGTCGCCAATGATGAAGTGCTCGGGATCGGCGGGATTGATCCACATCGCGTGCCAGTCGGTATGGACACCCAGCGCGCCGCGCCTGAAGCTCTTGCCGCC
>JBKJKH010000404.1:0-3346 GCA_046597595.1 Gemmatimonadaceae bacterium | reverse complement strand
TATGTCATCCCGGTGCGGCGTGAGGGCCAGAAGAGCGTCGGTGGCATCGTGCACGACACCTCGGCCACCGGCGCCACGCTGTTCGTCGAGCCGCCCGCAGCGGTGGAATTCGGGAATCGCATTCGTGAGCTCGAAGTCGAGGAATTACGCGAGATCGATCGGATCCTGCGCGAACTGACGGAGCGCTTGCGCCCGCTGCGCGAGCCGCTGGCGGACGCGCTCGAGGTGCTGGCGGAGCTCGACTCGCTCTTCGCGCGCGCGCGATATGCGCTCGCCTTCCGCTGCACAGATGCGGCACTCGTCGGGCCGGAGGAGGGGTTTGCATTGCGGGATGCGCGGCATCCACTGTTGCTGGCAAAGGGCACGGAGGTCGTGCCGTTCGACCTGGAGATGTTTCCAGACGAGCGCACGCTATTGGTCTCGGGGCCTAACACGGGGGGAAAGACCGTCCTGCTGAAGGCCGCCGGCCTGCTTTCCCTGCTCGTGCAGAGTGGCATCCCGGCGCCCGTGGGCGAGGAGAGTCGCGTGCCGGTGTACGACGACGTCTTCGCGGACATCGGTGACGAACAGTCGATCGAGGCGAGTCTGTCCACGTTCAGCGCACACGTGAAGAATCTCGCAGAGATCCTGCGCTCCGCGACGCCGCGTTCACTCGTGCTGGTGGACGAGTTGGGCTCCGGCACAGATCCGCTGGAGGGCGCGGCGCTCGGGGGCGCGATCCTCGAAGATCTTACCGGGAGAGGTGCACGCACGGTCGCCACGACACATCTGGGCGCGCTGAAGGAACTCGCCGCCGAGGTACCCGGTGTCGTGAATGCCTCCCTCCAGTTTGACGAGGAGCGTCTTGCGCCGACGTACCGGCTCGTGAAGGGGATTCCTGGCCGTTCCTACGGACTGAGCATCGCCAGGCGCCTCGACCTCTCGGACACCGTGCTGGCGCGCGCCGAGGAGCGGCTTCCGACGACGGAACGCGATTACAACGCACTGCTCACGGAACTCGAGAAGCAGCAGGCGGAGATGGAACGCGCGGCGGCTGAGCTCAAGGCGATGACGCAGGACGCGCAGGAGCGCGCCGCGCGCGTGGCGGACCGCGAGAAGAACGTGCGTGCCCGCGAGCGTGATGCGGAGCGCGCCTCGCGCAAGGAAGCACGCCAGCTCGTGCTCGATGCGCGCGCGGAAGTCGAGCGCACCATCAAGGCGCTCACGCAGACGTCGTCCGGGGAACGCGAAGACGCGGCGCGCGAGGCTCGACGGAATCTGGAGGCCCTGGCGGCGAATCAAGCATCACAGATTGACCGGATCGAGCGTGAGGAGCTACGCGTGGAGCGTGCTGGACGCGCGGAGCCCTCCGCGCCGCTTTCCAGGGCGCCGCTCGTTGCAGGCGATGCTGTCGAAGTCACGACGTTAGGCGGGCGCATCGGGCAATTGCTCGAGGTGCGCGACGACGACGGTGTCGTCGCACTCGGCGGAATCAAGCTGACGGTACCGCTCGATCGCCTTCGCCGTGCACACAAGCCGCGCGAGCGCGAGATGGCTGTGCCGATTCGTGGCGACTTGCCCGAGGTCGAGGCCGCCAGTGAACTTGACCTGCGGGGGATGCGCGTGGATGAGATTGACGCAATCCTCATGCAGGCGCTCGATGCCGCGATTCGTGCTGACCTGCACCAGTTGCGCGTGATTCACGGGAAGGGCACCGGCGCCCTGCGCGAGCGCGTGACGGAGATGCTGCGCAAGGACACGCGCGTGCGAGACTTCCGCACGGGCGCGTGGAATGAAGGCGGCACGGGCGTGACACTCATCGCGCTATGATCCTCGACGAGGATATCGAGCGCGTCCGCGACAGCGTCGACATCGTGCAGGTCATCGGCGAGCACGTGAAGCTCAAGCGCGTGGGCACGAGCTATCGCGGACCCTGCCCGTTCCACGGAGGCGATGGGCCAAACTTTTCCGTGATGCCGGGGAAGGGGTACAAGTGCTTTGTCTGCGGCGAAGGCGGAGATGTCTTCAGTTTCCTGCAGAAACAGCTCGGCATGGACTGGCCGTCAGCCGTGCGCAGTGTGGCGGAGCGGGTGGGGATCGTCCTCCGCGAGGTGGAAACGCGCAAGACGGATGGCCCCGACCCACGCGAGCCGCTGTGGGAAGCGAACGCGGCGGCGGCCGAATTTTTCCGGAAAATCCTGTGGGACGATCCCGCCGGTGCACCGGCGCGGGAGTATCTGGCATCGCGAGACGTCCCCCGCGAACTGGCCGACCGCATCGGCCTTGGATACGCGCCCCGCGACACATCGCCATTTCTCGCGCACTTCCAGGCCCTTGGCGCGAAGGAAGCAACGCTGGTCGAGGCCGGCATCATGGCGCAGCGTGAGGGTGAGAATCCGCGTCCCCGCTTCCGCAATCGGCTGATCTTCCCGATTCTCGACGCCTCGGGGCGACATGTCGGCTTTGGTGGCCGGATCATCGGGGTGGGTGAGCCGAAATATCTCAACTCGCCAGAGACCCCGGTATTTTCCAAGGGCAAGCTGCTCTACGGGCACTACTGGGCACGTAATGCGATCCGCAAGCACGACCGGGTGCTCGTCGTCGAGGGATTCTTCGACGCGCTTCGGATGCACGCGGTGGGGGTGGACGAAGCGGTGGCGCCACTCGGGACCGCGCTGACGGAAGAGCAGGCAAAGCTGCTGGTGCGGGCGACGAAAACCGTCTTTCTGCTCTACGATAGTGACAAGGCCGGGTTGAAAGCGACCTTTCGCGCGGGCGACGAGCTGCTTCGACACGGGGCCTCGGTGCGCGTCGTCACCTTTCCGGTCGGCGAGGACCCCGACACGTTCGTGCGGTCTCACGGACGAGAGAAACTCGAGGGCCTGCTCTCCAGTGCCATCGATGTGTTCGAGCGCAAGGTCCAGATCCTGGAGCGAGCGGGCTGGTTTGCCTCGCTCGACAAGAAGCGTCGCGCGCTCGACCGGCTTATCCCGACCATCCGGGCCGCCGCCGACCCGCTGATGCGTGACCTGTACCTCGGCCGTGCCGCGTCGGCAGCCGGGGTTTCGCGCGATTTGCTCGCCCGGGAAGTGAATGCTGCGCCAGCGCGTCGCGGTGCCGCTCTGCCTGCGCCTGAGATGCAGGAGCAGGCGCCCGTTCGTGAGGAGGGCGGGCCGCGAAAGGGGCGTGGTCGGCGCCGACAGGCTGAACCGCACCCAGCGGAAACTGGCTTGTTGCGCGTAATGATTCAGGCGCGCGGCCATTGGGATGATATCTTCAATGCCGTGCAGCCCGATACGTTTCGCGACGAACGGGCGCGTGACATTTTTGAGGCGCTGCGCAAGTTGGGGTCGGCGGCGGAAACGGC
>JBKJKH010000391.1:0-2874 GCA_046597595.1 Gemmatimonadaceae bacterium | reverse complement strand
CGAGTTCGTGGCGAAGAACGCGGGTTCGCACATGTATCACTCGCACCACAACGCAGCGAAGCAAGTCGGGCTCGGCCTGTTGGGCGCGTTCATCATCGAGTCGAAGCGCAAGCGCGCCGTGGAGCGCGCGGACATCGACTACGTGATGATCCTGAACGACGGCATGCACGGCTACACGATCAACGGGAAGGGATTTCCAGCGACCGAGCCGATCGTCGCGAAGTTGGGCCAGCGAGTTCGCGTCCGCTTCATGAATGAAGGGATGATGATCCATCCGATGCACCTGCATGGCATGCCTATGCTGGTGATCGACAAGGACGGCTATGCGCAGCCGATGCCATGGCGTTGCGATACGTTGAACATCGCGCCCGGAGAACGCTGGGACGTGATCATCGATTGCGACAATCCTGGCACCTGGGCATTTCATTGCCACATTTTGCCTCACGCGGAGTCGGAGAACGGAATGTTCGGCATGGTCACGGCACTGATCGTCCAGGCGTAATGGCGGTGGAGGCGCATCTCGAGCGCGGGACGTCAACCGCGCGCCCATCGCTACTGGAGGCACTGGCAGGTCGCGCGATGCGCGTCCCGCTTTCGGTCAAGCTCGCGGGGGCGAATCTCGCAGTGGCCGCGGTTGCGACGTGGGCCGGGTTTGCGATGCGCGAGGCGTGGAAAACCGGAAACTCGATCCTCCTTCCGGTATTGGCGGTCATTGCCGTCATCGCGGGCAGCTCGGCGCTCGCGGTGCTGGCCCTCGCGCCCGTGCGTGCGCTCGCGCGCACTGCGGAACGTGTACGGAACGGCGACCTGCGCGCGCGCGTGCCCGCATCCGCGCTTGCCGAGGAGGAAGTCAGCAGCGTTGCGCACACCATCAATACGCTGCTCGATGGCGTTGTCGCGGACCGTGAGCGCATGCGGCAACTGGCGTCGCAGGTGATCGAGGCAGCCGACCGTGAGCGTGCGTCGCTCGCCAGGGAACTGCACGACTCGACCGCGCAATCGATGGCCGCGGTCGTGATGCAGCTGAGTGCACTCCAGCGCGAGACGGGCGATGCGGCGCTTCGCGAACAGATTGGCGCGCTCCGGGAGATTGCCCAGGAAGCGACGGAGGAAGTACGCATGCTCGCGCACACGCTTCACCCACGTGCGCTCGACGACCTTGGCCTCGCCGCTGCCCTGCAGACACTCGCGCGTCGTGTGCAGGGAACGACAGAGACGCGGATTGCCACCGACATCATGGCGGACGATGTCCTGCCGCCCCACGTCGCCTCAGTGCTGTACCGAGTGGCGCAGGAATCGCTACACAATGCCGTGCGCCACGCCGCTGCGACATCGGTGCGCGTTGAACTGACGCGTGGCGAACGCTCGATTCGTCTCGAGGTCATTGACGATGGCCTGGGCTTCAGCGTGCGGGAAGCCGAGCAGCGCCGGCCGGGCATGGGATTGTTCACGATGCGTGAGCGCCTGATACTCGCGGGCGGGACGCTGCAGATCATCAGTGGCCCACTCGTCGGCACGCGCGTGATTGCGACCGTGCCGCTGGACAGCCTGGAGAAACACGATGCCCGATGACGTGATCCGCGTTCTGCTCGCCGATGACCACGCCGTGGTGCGCGCCGGACTGAAAGCCGTGCTTGGCGCCGCGAAGGACATCGAAGTCATCGGGGAAGCGCGCGATGGCGAGGAAGCCATCGCGATGACCTTGCGTCTCAAGCCGGACGTCGTCGTCATGGATCTTTCCATGCCCGGGATGGACGGCACCACTGCCACGCGCGCGATTGCCGAGCAGCATCCGGAGACGCGCGTGCTGGTGTTGACCATGCACGCAGAAGAGGAATACCTCGTGCCGCTGCTCGAGGCGGGTGCTGCTGGCTACCTGATGAAGAGCGCCGCTGATCGGGACCTTGTGGACGCCGTGCGCGCGGTGGCGCATGGCGATGTCTACGTTCGGCCATCAGCCGCGCGCGCCCTCGCCAAGGGACTCACGCGCAAGGACCCCGCCAAGGAGGAGCGCGATCGCTTCGAGAAGCTCACGCAGCGGGAGCGCGACGTGCTCCGTCTCGTGGCGCAGGGTTTCTCCGCGCCAGAGATCGGCAAGCGTCTTTTCATCAGCCCCAAAACCGTCGACACATACAAGCAGCGCATCCAGGAGAAGCTGGGCATCGCGCACCGATCAGACTATGTGCAGATGGCGCTGCGACTCGGGCTTCTCCAGCAGGCCTGAGCCGCTAGTCGACGACGTGGCCCTTGAGCGGCGGCACCACCAGCAATGACCGGGATGCCTTGCGCATGAGGCTTGCGCGCACGCTGGAGTGGAGCACGTTGCCGATTCCCCTGGGGCTGGCACCCAGCGCGACGAGGTCAGCGCCTTCCTTCGCGGCGAGACCGGCGATCTCGTCGGCGGCATTGCCGCGCAGCACAGTCCACTCGACAGTTCCACCGCCAGGGAGCACGATGTCACGGCCCAGGCGAACGAGTGCTTCTTCGACGCTGCGCGCGATCGTCGTCGCAAAGGAGCGGGCGGCCGGAGTCGACTCGGCAGGCGAGAGCACGTGCACAAGGGTGAACGCACAATCGGTGGCTGCAAGCGATGCCGCGACCCGGGCCGCGCGGATGCTGGCCGCGGAGAAGTCGACAGCGGCGATGATGACACGCGGTCGTCCGATGGCCCACGGCACAACCGTGAGGAGCGGAACCTTCGCATGGCGTGCCACGCGAAGGGACGTCTCTCGACGCAGTGCGCGATCAACGAAGTCGTGCTCGTTGAGGCCGATGACGATGAGGCTGGCCGCAAGGGTGTCCGCTGTATCGCAAATGACCATGGCGGGGTCTCCAGCGCGCACGTCGAGCGGCCACGCGTCACACGCACAACCA
>JBKJKH010000256.1:0-2897 GCA_046597595.1 Gemmatimonadaceae bacterium | reverse complement strand
CGCCACGGAGGACGTTGCCGAAGCCGGCGATCAGGGTACGCATCACCCCGGGGCCGCGCTGCCTGCGACCGGTGCAGTGCCCACGACGACCTCCACGATTCCCTCCCGCACACGGATAGGGAGCACGTTCAGCAGCTCCTCGCGCGCGGCGTTCGGCCGGTCGATGCGATGCCCCGTCCGGATATCGTACAGGCAGCTGTGCCAGCTGCATTTGAGCTCGAATCCCTGGAGCGTGCTGTAGTCGAGCGGCAGCGGGCTTTCGCCGCAGGCGTTCCGAACCGCAAAGAATTCTCCCCCAACATTTGCGACCAGCACTGGGACGCCGTCGACGATCCGGCTCGTGATTGACCCTGCGTCCAGCTCCTCGGTGCGGAATATCTCGCGGAAAACCGGGCGGAACGCGCGCTGGAGTGACTTGAGCGGAAGGAAGGTGGAATCGGCCGCGACGGGTCGCGCACCCTTGCCATCGCGGATCTCGAGTTCCTGAAAGCCGAGCAGCCCGGCGCGGAGCGCTTCATCCACGTCGCGCAGCGCGGCGGTGTGCGCCGGTTCGCCGGGCGCTCCCGCGCCGTGCAGTCGAATCGTGACGACGCCGCCGAGGACCTCCATCAGCTCAACATCGATGCCGTGCGCGTGGAGATGGCCGCGCACCGCATCAAGCGCCTCCTCGGCCAGCGTGCGGCGATCCACCGCCAGCAGGTCGTACGACATGAGGAGCAGCCGGATCGCGTGATCGGCGGTGAGGCGATTGATGAATGCATCGCCGGCCATGGACTGGATGGCGCCCATCAGCCGAGTGAGCGCAGTGCGATGCACCACGTCGATCGCTTCGAGCAGCGCGGTGGTCGTGACTCCGACGTCGGGATCCGGATGCGACGTGAGCACCCCAATCAACTCCTCGACATCCGTGAGCAGGTCCTCCGGTGCCGTCGCTGCCTGTTCGGACTCACTCATGCGACGACGCCTGATGTCATGGCCGTGTTCCATCCGCCGCCGAACGGGTGGACGGGCAGCGCCCTGCACGCGGCGTCGTCCTGCGCGAGCCGCATGACCAACGCCTTCACCTCCACATATGCCGCCGCGACTCCCGGACTCATTTCCTCGCCGAACGCGTGCGCCACCGGCTCCACCTCGATGACGATGACATCCTCCGGCAACGCCTTCATCCATTCAGTCACCACGAGCGTGTTGTCGACGAGGATGACTCCGGTGACGGCATCCGTCACTGCGCGCTGGATCTCGTCGTCGGACGGCATCACCCGATCCCAGCGATACACACACGTGGTGCCGGGAGGACGGCCATCCTCCCGCGCGATCGCGCTGATGAAGATCGCGCGCGTGAGCGGTGTGCCGAGCGCCTCGTCGGCAAACCACTGCGCCACGGCGACGGGCCCGTATGACAAATCCTCAATGAGCAGGTTTGGCGGCTGTGCCTCCGGCTCGAGCTCCTCACTGATCATGATGCCGAGGGAGTGGTCGCACAGCATGCGGTACCCCACTCCCCCGATTACGACGCGAGGCATGTCACCTCGGGTGGTGCAGATCCCTCGCTTCGCTCGGGATGACAGCGCAGCGAGAGATGATACCGCGACTTTGTCATCCCGAGCGCAGCGAGGTATCGCACCTTCGTGTTCGCGCCTTCAATCGTCCAGTCCGCAGGCACAGGTGTTCACTTCCCGTGTGATCATCCCCGCTTCCGACTGGATGTGCGTTGTGCACGGCATGCACGGGTCGAAGCTCCGGATCGCACGCAGGATGTCGATGCCCCGGAAGGCCTTCGGATCTTCCGACTCCTCGAGGAGCGGTGTGTTCATCACCGCTTCTTCGTACGGACCGGGCTGGCCCCAGCGATCAGTGGGTGATGCATTCCAGGTCGACGGCGTGACGATCTGGTAATTCGACACCGCGCCACGATCGAGAACCAGATGGTGGGTGAGATACCCGCGACCCGCGCCCCAGAAACCGACGCCCATCTGCTCGCCGCTCTTCGGCATCTCGAACTTTGTCGATGTCTTCGTGTCCCCGTCCTTCAGGCGCTCCATCGCAGCCATCCAGTTGTTCATTGCAATCATCGCGGTGTACCCCACGCAATAAGCGCGCGCCCGATTGCGCTCGAATGCGTTCCACACGTCCGGCACTTTCCACTCGATTTCCGTCTCGGGCAACTTACCCCGCGGCAAACGGATCTTGAGCGAATGTCCGGTCGCCTCGATGAACGGATTGTCGGGCAGCTTCCGGGCGACGGCGGTGTTCCACATCCGTGCGTAACATCCCGCTTCCATGCCCAGTCTGTCCCACCGCGGCGCGGTGTCCCACGTGTACTTTTCCTTCCAGCTCATCGCGCCCGGCTTGGGCTTGGTCACCTTGTTCCACGGGTGATACGGCGACAGCGGATGGCCAGCGGGATCGGTAGGGAAATGTTGTTGCTGCCCACTCCCTGTCCACTCGTCGTAGTACGAGTGCTCGACGAACTCCTCGAGACCCATGTTGAGCTTGTGCAGGTCCGTCGTCACGAGCTTGCCATCGACGATTGCGCCCGGCGTCGCCCAGCGCTTCTCGCCCCACGCATTGGCGTTCTTGTAGGTCGTGTCGTACGAATCCGGATCGTCGAAGATGCCGGTGTCGATCATGTTCGCCCGGCGGGATCCCACTTCCTTGTACTTCGGGTTGGAGTCGTAGAAAAAGTCGGTGATGTCGTCCCAGATCCCCGCGATCTTCTTTCCGTAATCAAAGAACTGGCTCATCCGCACGTACATCTCGTTCATCACCGTGAGGTTGATCGTCGAGCTCATGCCTCCAGGCACGATCGTCTGCGGGTGTGGATACTTGCCGCAGATGAGCACATACGCCTCGCGCGCGACCCGCGTCATGTGGAGCGCCTCGAGGTAGAGGCCGCC
>JBKJKH010000144.1:0-2703 GCA_046597595.1 Gemmatimonadaceae bacterium | reverse complement strand
AGTCGACTACTTGGTCCCCTCCGGACCAGACTCTGGCCGCTCCACCAGGCAGCGCTGGGTATCGGCGTAGGGCCGTTCATCAACGCGCCGGCTGCGGAACATGCAACCCGCAAGCTGTTCGAAAAGCTCGCCTTCATCGCTGTACGCGACGAGCGCTCGTTCGCGACGTGCAAGTCGTGGGGCATCGAAGTGGAGCTCGGTGCGGATCTCTGCTTCCTGCCTGGCGGGTGGCGTCCGTCGGTTCGCACACCCTCGGAAGGAGCGCCTCGGGTCGGCGTGATCGTCCGCGACTGGAATCACACGGCGGAAGGCGCGGCATACGCATCTCCAATTCAGACGGTGACACGCGAGCTACGCGCTGAGGGCGTCACCGCGCAATACGTGTCGTTCTGTGCTCGCGGCGATTCACGGTGGCTGAGTCGACTCCGGGGTGAGACCGTCTTGCAGTGGTCCCCTGGTCGGTCGTCAATTGCAGACTTCTCCAAGGTGCTCGGCACATTCGACGTGCTGATCAGCGCCCGGTATCACGGCGCGGTCTTTGGCGCGTTGCTCGGCATCCCAACCGTCTGCGTCGAACTGGAACCTAAGCTGAGACTGGTCGCGGAAGCCCTCGCCCCTGGCACCACCCTGTGGGAGCAGCCCTTTGACCCAGCACAGTGCCTCTCCCTCGTGCGAAGGCTCCTCGACGACCGCGATACGCTGAGTCATGCGCTGCGCGTGGCCACCGAAACACAGGAAGCTCGCGCCAAAACGATGTTGTCCTCGTTCAGCCGTTTCTACGCTCGCCTCGATGGAAGTCACTGATGACCCAGCGTGTTCTGTGTGCGTTCGGTACGAGGCCCGAAGCGATCAAGATGGCACCTGTCTACTTGGCGCTGCAGAAGCACGCCGAGTTAGAGCCGCAAATCTTGTTGACGGGACAGCATCGCGAGCAACTCCAGCAGGCCCTCGCGCTCTTTGGACTACCCGTTGTTCAGAATCTCGAGGTGATGGGTGACCGACAGTCGCTCACGGACCTAGCGGCGCGAATTCTCCCACTTGTTAGCCAAGCGCTGCGCGACTTGCGACCGGCACACGTTCTCGTTCATGGCGATACCCTCACGACCTTCGCCGTAGCCTGGGCAGCGTTCCTCGAGCGGGTTCCCGTCAGCCATGTCGAAGCTGGCCTTCGCAGTGACAACATGGCCGAACCGTTTCCGGAGGAAGCCAACCGTCGCCTGACCGATGTCGTCGCAGACTTATGCCTGGCGCCAACGAGCCAGAGCAGGAACAACCTACTTGCCGAACATGTTGCTAGTGAACGCATCATCGTGACTGGCCAGACCGGCATCGATGCGATTCGACTCGCTGCGAAGAGTCCCTCTAGCTCGCTCGCGTTACCACCTGGGCCGTACATCACGGTCACGATGCACCGACGGGAAAACTGGCCACTCCTGACGGACATGGCAACAGCGATTCGTGATCTCGCACGCCGCTACTCGAGCAAGCGATTCGTGTATCCGGTCCATCTGAATCCAATCGTCCGTAGTGCGGTGTTCCCCGTGCTCGGCAACGAACCCAACGTCACCCTCTGCGAACCGTTGGACTACGGTCAAATGGCGCATCTCCTCGTCAGTAGCGAACTGCTGATTACCGACTCCGGAGGCCTCCAAGAGGAAGGTGCGGCGCTCAACATCCCTGTGATTGTGCTGCGAAACGTCACCGAGAGGCCCGAGGGCATTGCCACTGGAGCGCTGAAGCTAGCGGGCACGAGCCGGGACGGTATTCTCTCAACGGTCGCCAATCTTCTCGACGATCCTGCGGCCTACGCGCTCATGCGGCGGGCGCGCAATCCATATGGCGATGGCCGTGCCAGCGAACGTGTTGCTCAAGCGATTGTCTGGCGGCTCGGGCTTGGCGACAGGCCAGACGACTGGGAGTGAATGGCGTGCGCATCCAGTACCTCATGCACGTGGACTGGCGCTGGATCAAACAGCGCCCGCACTTCCTTGCCGAGGAACTGGCGGAGCATCATGACCTGAGCGTTCTGTACCGGCCCCATCCGCGTCACTTCCAGCTACCGCGCAACGCGACGTCCGTCGCAAGAGCGCCATTCCTTCCGATCCCGCGACGCCTGCCCCGTCCTCTCGACAGTGCAGCGCAGGCGGTTCAACGGCGGTGGATCAAGCTCAAAACGAGGCGGTTCAAACCGGACGTGCTGTGGCTGACGTTTCCAACGTTGCTTCCATACGTCCGCGACCTCGACATTCCGCTCGTGTACGACTGCATGGACGACGCCGCCGGGTTCTTTCACGAAGCGACTGAAGCACAGCGCGTTGCCGATCTGGAAGCCGAGCTCTGCGCTCGCGCAAAGGTTATTTTTGTCTCAAGCCAGCACCTGCATCGGGCCCTGACGACACGCTTCCCTCTCGCGTCCAAACCGATACTTGTTCGCAACGGCCTCCCGCGCAGCTGGAATACACCGGCGCCACCGCAACCCCGCCGGGCCGACGGACTCGTTCATCTCGGGTATGTCGGGACGGTTGCCGAATGGTTTGATACGGCGGCGATGGTCTCGCTTGCGCGAGCCTTCCCCCAGTTGAGAATTCACGTCATCGGGCCGGCATCAGCCGCGAGGGCAAAGGCGCTCACGCATCCCAACATCACACTCCATGGCTCGGTCGATCATGGTCAATTGCGTCAGCTCGGTGCATCCTGCGACGC
>JBKJKH010000431.1:0-3849 GCA_046597595.1 Gemmatimonadaceae bacterium | reverse complement strand
GTTGGCGCGTACGTTCGACTTAGCGGGCGTACGGAGGGGCTAGCCGACGAGCTCGGATTCGGCAAAAAAGAAACAGGCCTCGCGCGCCGCGTTTTCGTCGGAATCCGACGCGTGAATCGCGTTCCGCTCCTTCGATTCGGCGTGAAGTTTTCTCACCGTCCCCTCGGCCGCTTCCTTCGGATCGGTAGCCCCGATTGCCTCGCGCAGGCGCGCGACGGCGTTGGGACTTTCGAGGACGAGCGGCATGCAGGGCCCGCTCGTCATGAACGCCGTGAGCGACGCATAGAATGGCCTCTCGCGGTGGACGGCGTAGAAGTCTCCCGCCTGCTGCTGGCTGAGATGCACCACGCGTGCGGCGCGCACGCGAAAGCCCTTCTCCTCGAGCAGCGCGATGATTTTTCCTGCTTTCCCCGCGCCGAAGGCGTCGGGCTTGATGATCGTCAGCGTGCGTGTGCCGGACATGATCCTGTGGAGTGACTGTTAAGGTCCAATGAGCTTGCGAACGATGTCTCCCCGCGTGAGCACCCCGACCAGCCGCCCGTCCCGGACGACGGGGACGCGCTCGACATCGCGGTCAGTCATCATGGACGCAACTTCGGCGAGCGGCTGTTCGGGGGCGACACAGAGCACCTGGCGCGTCATGACGTCGCGCACGGTCCTGCGGGGAGCACCGGGTGGCGAGCCTTTCGGACCGCCGGCCTGAAGATAATTGGCTCCGAGCAGATGCCGCATGAGTTCGCGCTGGCTGAAGAGCCCGATGACGAGGCCCGTTTCATCCACGACCGGCAGCGCCCCGACTTTGAGGCGAACGAGGTCCCGGGCAGCGGTCGCGAGCGCAATGTCCGCGGCGATCGAACGTGGCCGGTCAGTCATCACGTCGCGCACCGCGAGTTGCTCCGGCAGCCGGTAGTCCCTGAGCAGGGGCAGGTCCGCCAGCGCGTCGGCGTCCGGAGCCGCGAGAACCATCTCCACGTTTTCGGGCTTCGTGAGCAGTCTCGCGAATGCGCCGACAACCTGAAGGTAGCGGGCAGCCTGCTTGGGCGGCGCGGCGATGAGCAGCACGATCCGCGCGCGCTGCGCATCGCCATCGCCTAACGATCGCTCGATGTCCGCGGGCGAGGTGCCCACGGCGACGGCAAGTCGCGTGACGGCGTCGGAGCGGAAATGCAGGAGGAAGGCGCGGTCGCCCATGGCGACGATGTCCTCTCCCCGGTGGCCCTGCACGCGCTCGCGGAGGCGGGCGGGATCTGCAACGGCACCGGCTACGATAAGACGTTCGAGCAGGGCCTCGGCGGCCCCGTCGAGCGTCGTCGCGTGCAGCGGGACGACGAGGTGCGCGGCCGGAAGGAACTCCGCCAGCCGCGCCGCACTCGCCGGCGTCAGTGCAGTCGCTCCTTGATGAGCTCGACGAAGTCGATCGGCCGCTGCGCCACGCCCATTCCTGCATCCTTGAACGCCTGGATCTTCTCGGCCGCCGTGCCGGCGGAACCCGAAATAATCGCGCCTGCGTGTCCCATGCGGCGGCCTGGCGGTGCGGTCTGTCCCGCAATGAAGCCGACGACCGGCTTCTTCATCTTCTCCTTCACGAACGTCGCCGCTTCCTGTTCGTCCGTGCCACCGATCTCGCCGATCATGACGATCGCCTTCGTGTCGGGATCTTTCTCGAACGCGTCGAGGCAGTCGATGAAATTCGTGCCGTTGATCGGGTCACCGCCAATGCCGACGCACGTCGTCTGCCCCATGCCATTCCGCGTGAGGTGATAGACGACCTCATACGTCAGGGTGCCGGACCGGCTCACGAGACCGACGGGACCAGGCGTGCAGATGCGTCCGGGGATGATGCCGACCTTGGACTGCCCCGGTGAGATGAGGCCTGGGCAGTTCGGGCCGAGCAGGCGCGCGCCGCGCTCCTTCACGAAGGGATACACCTTCGTCATGTCGAGCACGGGGACGCCTTCGGTGATGCAGACGACGAGCTTGATGCCGGCGTCGGCGGCTTCCATCATCGCATCGGCCGCGAACGGTGGCGGCACGTAGATGACCGACGTGTTGGCGCCGGTTTCCTTCACCGCGTCGGCGACGGTATTGAAGATCGGGACGGTGCCCTCGAACTTCTGGCCGCCCTTCCCCGGCGTGACACCCGCGACGATGCGCGTCCCGTACTCCAGCATCTGCTTGCTGTGAAACGACCCGTCGCGCCCGGTAATGCCCTGCACGATGACGGTCGAGTTCTTGTCGATGAAGACGCTCACGCGGCCTTTCCTCCCTTGGTCGCCAGCTCGACGGCCTTCTTCACCGCCTCGTCCATGTCGGTCAGGGCCTCAAAGCCGTTCTCGGTGAGGATCTTGAGCGCGATCTCTTCGTTGGTGCCAGTCAGTCGGATCACGATGGGAATCTTGAGGGGGTTCTGCTTCGTGGCGGTGACGATTCCGTTCGCCACGTCATCCGTGCGCGTGATGCCGCCGAAGATGTTGAACAGGATCGCCTTCACGTTCTTGTCACTCGTGATGATCTTCAGCGCGTTGACGACCTTCTCGGGATTCGACGAGCCACCGATGTCGAGGAAATTCGCCGGCTCGCCGCCGTAATATTTCACGAGATCCATCGTGGCCATCGCCAGCCCGGCGCCGTTGACGACGCAGCCGACATTTCCGTCGAGCTTGATGAACGTCAGGTTCGCCTTGCGGGCGAAGACCTCGCTCGGATCCTCCGAGCTTTCGTCGCGCAGCGCTTCCAGGTGCGTCCGGCGCTCCAGCTCGTTGTCGTCGATGACCATCTTGGCATCGACCGCAATGACTTCGCCTTCTGGGGTCACGACGAGCGGGTTGATCTCGGCGAGCGAACAGCCGTTGTCGATGAATGCCTGATACAGCTGCTGCATGATCTTCGCCGCCGTGCGGGCTTTCTTCGCATCGTCCTTGTAGAGGAAGAAGCCCATCTGCATCGCCTGGTACATCGGCACGCCGTAGCGCGTATCGACCGGCACGTAGAGAATCTTGTCCGGCGTGGTGGCCGCGACTTCCTCGATGTCGATCCCGCCGGCTGCGCTCACCATGAATACCGGCTTTTTCGTCGCGCGATCGACGATGACGCCGACGTAGGCTTCGCTCCCGATGTCGGCGGCCTCGGTGACGAGCACTTTCTCGACCACGAGATCCTTGATGGTCATGCCGAGGATGGCTTTCGCCTTCTCGTGCGCGTCTTCGGGTGTCTTGCAGAACTTGACGCCGCCTGCCTTGCCGCGCCCGCCTGCGTGGACCTGCGCCTTCACCATCACCGCCTTGCCGACCTTCGTCGCGATATCGCGTGCCTGCTCCGGCGTCGTGGCCACCTCACCGGGTGGAATCGGCACACCGTACGCACGAAGAATGTCCTTCGCCTGGTATTCGTGGATGTTCACGGAAGCTCCTCAATCCCTGATTGATGAAAGCGGGTTATTGCTCCGAACGACTTCGATTCGCCCCGAAGGACATCGATTCAATGAAAGCGAGAAATTTGAACCACAGAGGGCACAGAGGGCGCGGAGGACAACAAAAATCACGAACGCTCCGCGGTGTAGGCGCGCGACTGTCGCCTCTCCTCTCGCTCCCCCAACGGTAATTGCTTTCCTCTGTGTCCTCTGCGCCCTCTGTGGTTAAATGCTGTTGCTGTTACCGGACGACTTCGATTCAATGAAAGCGAGAAATTTGAACCACAGAGGGCACAGAGGGCGCGGAGGACAACAAAAAATCACGAATTCTGCGCCGTGAAAGGCGCGATTCTCAACTCTCATCCGCAACCCCAATGGGGATTGCTTTCCTCTGTGTCCTCTGCGCCCTCTGCGGTTCAGTGCTTGTTGCTGTTACCGAA
>JBKJKH010000546.1:0-3785 GCA_046597595.1 Gemmatimonadaceae bacterium | reverse complement strand
ACCGAGATGTACGGCGAGTAGCGGCGGCCGCTTGCTGTGACGAGCCCTCAGCTCGGCGAACGCGTGGCCGAGGCGCGGTCTATGCCGCTCGAATGGCTTCAACAAGTCGCACGTACGCTTCCACCGCTTCCTCCATCTGGGGCACCGTCACCTGCTCCTCGTCGGTGTGCGCGACGTGAATCGAGCCGGGGCCGAGAAGGTACGGTGTCCCCCAGTTCGTGAGCGCGGGAATATCCGTTGCAAACGCAGCAACGCACGTCTCGAAGCCGGCTACAGTGCCGAGCCTCACCGCCGGCACCGTGATGCTGCGCTCGAAGCTAGCGCGATCTCCGAGCCAGTCACGCATCACTGCCTCGAACGCGTCCGGTGAATCCACCAGCCGCGCCATGCAACGTGCCTCCGCCCACGGCGCGATGACGTTGTCAGCGACGCCACCCGAAAGGTGCCCGATGTTGATGGTGGTGTCGCCCAGCAGCGGGTCACTCGGCAGTGGCAGCGTTTCCATCTCAGCCAGCAGGTGAACGAGCGCTGATGTCGCCGACACGCCGAGGTGTGGATAGGCCGAGTGGGCAGCCCGTCCCGTGGTGCGCAGCGTGAACCGCATGGCGCCCTTCGTCCCGACGGCGAGCAGGTTGTCGGTCGGCTCGCCATTCACCAGGGCGCGGCTGACAAAACCGGTGCTTTTCGCCCAGTCGTTCGCGGCACGCGCGCCGTCGTGCGCGGTTTCCTCGCCTACCACGAACAGCAGTGCGACAGGCGCTCCCGCAGCGCGGAGCCGGCCCGCCGCGACGATCATCGCCGCGGCAATGCCCTTGGCATCGCAGGATCCGCGGCCATGCAGGACACCGTTCTCGAGCCGGGGCGCGATCCAGGGCGGCACCGTGTCGAGATGCGTACTGAGGGTGATGGCGGGCGCGTCCGTCCACGTGCCGAGCAGTGCATCGCGTCCCGGAGTGACCGGAATGCGCTGTGTCCGCCAGTCTGCCGCGTGCAGCAGCGTTTCGGCAGTCGCAATGACTCCAGCTTCCGACCCTGTGGTCGAGTCCTCCCGGCAGAGCTCGAGGGCAAGGCGTGTGACGTCGCTCATGGGCAGGAGATTAGCAGGGCGACGGGGCCGCGGCACCAAACGGCGTTTAGATTGTGTCCAGACCGTAACCACACTGCCATGACCCACCCGAATTCCTTCGGCGCGCGCGCGGCGCTGACCGCCGCCGGACGCTCGTACGTCATGTACCGGCTCGACTCTGTCGCCTCGCTCCCGGGGTCGACCCTCGCGCGTTTGCCCTTCAGCCTGAAAATCCTGCTGGAGAATCTTCTCCGCAACGAAGACGGCGGATTCGTCAAGAAAGAGGACATCGAGACATTGGCACGCTGGGATGTCCGGGCGCGCGTGGAAAAGGAAATCGCCTTCCGGACGAGCCGCGTGCTGCTCCAGGATTTCACCGGCGTGCCGGCGGTCGTGGATCTCGCGGCGATGCGCGACGCGCTCGTGAAGCTTGGTGGGAAGGCGAGCCGCATCAATCCGTTGCAACCCGTCGATCTCGTCATCGACCACTCGGTGCAGGTGGACGAATACGGTAGCGACGCGGCACTGCTGATCAACACCAGGCTCGAATACGAGCGCAATCGCGAACGCTACGAATTTCTGCGCTGGGGCCAGACGGCGTTCGAGAACTTCCGCGTCGTGCCGCCGGGTACCGGTATCTGCCACCAGGTGAACCTGGAGTATCTCGCGAGCGTAGTCTTCACGCAGAAGGATGGGGGGGACGTCGTCGCCTATCCTGATTCCCTTGTCGGGACCGATTCGCACACGACCATGGTCAATGGACTGGGCGTGATGGGATGGGGCGTCGGCGGGATCGAAGCCGAGGCCGCGATGCTCGGGCAGCCGGTGTCGATGCTGATTCCGGAGGTGGTCGGGTTCAAGCTCCACGGCAAGTTGCCGCCGGGTGCGACGGCGACCGATCTCGTGCTCACGTGCACCGAGATGCTGCGGAAAAAGAAGGTGGTCGGAAAATTTGTCGAATATTTCGGTGCCGGCCTCTCGTCCCTTTCAGTGGCCGATCGCGCGACCATTGCCAACATGGCGCCCGAATACGGCGCGACGATGGGCTTCTTCCCCGTCGACGATGCGACGCTCGAGTATCTCACGCTCACCGGCCGCGCGCCGGAGCAGGTCGCGCTTGTCGAGGCCTACTGCAAGGCGCAGGGACTGTTTCGCTCGGATGCGACGCCCGACCCGGTGTTCACCGACATGCTCGAGCTCGACCTCTCGACGGTCGAACCGAGTCTCGCCGGTCCGCGGCGGCCGCAGGACCGCGTGCCGTTGAAGGAGTCGAAGCGGATGTTCGGCGAATCGCTCGCGGAAACGCTGGAGAAGATCGGGGCCGCGTCTCCAGCGGTCGTTCACGCCGTGTCCGCGCAGCCGCAGCTCTCGTCCGCGCTCACCGGCGCCGATCCGGCACCGCAGCGCCGGCCCGAGGATGGCGTCGACATCACCCATGGCGGCACCTCGTACAAGCTGCGCCACGGGTCGGTGGTCATTGCCGCGATCACGAGCTGCACCAACACCAGCAACCCGAGCGTGATGCTTGGCGCGGGCATGCTCGCGCGCGCCGCCGTGCTCAAGGGATTGCGGAGCAAGCCGTGGGTGAAGACCAGCCTCGCGCCGGGCTCGCAAGTCGTCACGGAGTACTACAAGAAAGCGGGCGTGCTGGGCGCGCTCGAGACGCTCGGCTTCCACGTCGCCGGCTACGGCTGCACGACGTGCATCGGCAACTCGGGGCCGCTGCCCGAGCACATCGCCACGGCGGTTGAAGACCACCGCCTCGTGGTCGCCGCCGTGCTGTCGGGCAACCGTAACTTCGAGGGCCGCGTGAATCCCCTGACGCGGTTCAACTACCTCGCATCACCTCCGCTCGTGGTGGCGTACGCGCTCGCCGGTCGCATGGATATCGACTTCAATACCGAACCGCTCGGTGTCGGGGACGACGGACCGGTCTTCCTGCGTGACATCTGGCCGACGCCTGCCGATGTCGAAGCGGAGATCCTGCGCTCCGTGAAGAAGGAGATGTACCAGGAGAAGTACGCCGACGTGTTTGCGGGCGACGAGCAGTGGCGCGCCCTGCCCTCCCCGACGGGCGAGGTGTATGCGTGGCTCAACGATTCGACGTACGTGAAGCATCCGCCGTATTTCACGGGGATGACGATGCAGCCGCCAGGCATTCGCCCGATCACCGGCGCGCGTGTCCTCGGGATGTACGGCGATTCGATTACCACCGACCACATCTCCCCGGCGGGCTCGATCCCGGCGGCGAGCCCCGCTGGCAAGTGGCTGATCGCGCAGGGCGTGAAGACGAGCGACTTCAACTCCTACGGCGCGCGCCGCGGCAATCACGAAGTGATGATGCGCGGCACCTTTGCCAACATCCGCCTGCGCAACGAGATTGCGAACGGCAAGGAAGGCTGGTGGACCGCAATCGCCCAGGACGCGGAACCGGTCCCGCTGTACGACGCCAGCATGCAGTACCAGGCGCAGGGCGTGCCGCTGCTGGTGATTGCCGGCAAGGAATACGGCACTGGCTCATCGCGCGACTGGGCGGCGAAGGGCACGGCGCTCCTCGGCATCCGGGCGGTGATCGCCGAGAGCTTCGAGCGCATCCATCGCAGCAATCTCGTGGGGATGGATGCGCTCGAATTCGCCGACGGCGCGACGCGTCAGTCGTTAGGCCTGAAGGCCTTCGAGACGTTTGACATCGAGGCGTTGGAAACCGCCCTCCGCCCGC
>JBKJKH010000545.1:0-3069 GCA_046597595.1 Gemmatimonadaceae bacterium | reverse complement strand
TCTTCGCCCGCGCCGGCAAAGCGCGCGACCAGGACGCCCATGCCCGAGAACAGCGATGAGATGAACACGATCACGACGAGGAAAATCTGCCACGCTACGCCAATCGCCGCGTTGCCGGTGAAGCCGACGAAATGGCCGACCATGATGTGATCGATGATGCCCTGAAGCCCGCCGATGATGTTCGTGAGCATGGAGGGCCACGCGATCTTCCACACCGCCTGCCGCAATGGCCCTTCGATGATGGAGCGGTCGTAGCGCCGCGTCGCCGGGGCGGGCGCGGGAGGGACAAGCGGCGCTGCAGTGGCGGGAGCTGCGACGTCAGTCAAGCGTTCGGCTTTGTAGGGCAGGATTGGGAAATCAGGGACGCGGGAACAGGGACTGATGACTCCCCTCTTTCACGAGGAACCGCCCGGTTCCTCGTCCTACAATAAACGCACGGAAGACGAAAAGTGTTCCCGGTCCCCATTCCTCACGGTGTGGTCGTTCATGTTACGGACCACGAGGTGCCAAGCGGGACAGCGGACACGGTGATCGGCACACGGGCGCACGCGGAAAGAGCGGCGGTTGCGAAAGCGGTTTGGAGGAAGCGGGGCAGGAAATTTTGCATGGGGAGGATGCATGGAATCAGCACAAGTTAGGGTTGCGCGACCTTCACAGAAGGGCCACTTTCACGGCCGCAGCGACCACGCTGCGTCGCATCGCCGCCTCATCGCAGGAGAATCTCCTCGTGCCGTCACGCATACGTCGCCTTCGCCACGCGCTTCGTTTCATCCTGGTATCCGCCACGCCCTGTTTCGCCCTCGCTTCGTGCAGCGGCAGCGATCAGTCTCCACTTTCGCTCGATGGGAATGGTTCCACGATAAAGGATTCCAAGGTACCGAAGGCGTCCACGGCTGACGCGGTGCTGCTCTTGCGCACGCCGTCCGCGGAGTACGGCGAGCGAGGCGGCACGACGCTCCAACTGGACGTCGTACTCGTCAACAAGCACGGCAAGGAGAAATACAAGGACAAGAAGATGACGTGGTCGTCCACCAATACCGCGATCGCTACGGTGGACTCCACCGGCCTCGTCACCGCGCAGGATACGGGCAGCGTCATGATCGTCGTGGACTACAAGGACGCCGCCGACAGCGTTGCTGTCGAGGTCATTCCGGTCCCGGTCGTCTCCATCGTTCTCGCCGGACCCGATTCCCTCTCGCTCGAGGACACGGTCAGCGTGGTGGCGACGGCTCGGGACTCTGTCGGCGAGCCACTCATCGGGCGCGTCTTCGAATGGCTTTCGTCCACGTTTGCCGTGGCGAGCGTATCCTCGACCGGCAGCGTCATCGCGCTCACGGTGGGTTCCTCCGATATCTCCGCCACCATCGGGTCAGTCAGCGCGTCGCGCACCATCCGCGTCTGGCCGCAGCCAGCTGCATCCGTCGAAGTGTCACCGAGCGTCGTCAGCGTGCCGCAGTTCCATAAGGTGCGCTACACGGCGATCGTCCGCGACCGCCGCGGCAAGGCACTCGGCGATCGTCCGGTCGTGTGGAGCTCATCCGACGCCACAATCTTCTATATCAAGGCGAACGCGGACACGGCGGCCGCGAAAGACCTGGGCACCGCCGTTGTCCGCGCGACAGCTGAGGGTGTGAGTGGCACGTCGGCCGTCACCGTCATCAACCCAGTGGAAGCGCGGGCGCTCTGGGTCACGCGTTTCGAGTACACGGGGCCAGGCTCGGTGGATTTCGCGAAGATCGCAACGATTATGGCGAAGGCCGCCAGCGCGAACTTCAACGTCGTGTATTTCCAGGCGCGCACGTCGGGCGATGCCCTGTACTTCTCGAGCCTCGAACCGTGCTCACCGCGCATGTGCGGCGTGCTCGGCGGACCGCGCCCGGCGCAGGATCCGCTCGATGTCGCGCTCAGGGAAGCGGCGAAGTACGGCATCCAGGTGCATGCGTGGCTCAACGCGTACACCGGCTTCATCTCAGGAAGCACGACCGCCTGCAATCAGTTCATCAACAGCTCGCCGGCCAATTGGCTCAAGGCGAATCCGCATTGGAGTGTGAGCACGAAGAACTTCACGACGGGTGTGCTGACACGACAGGTGGACAATTGTGCCACGAGCAGCGAGTACATGTGGGTGTCACCCGGCGTGCCTGAAGTGCGCGCGCAGCTCGCGCGCATTTCGGCTGACGTTGCACGACGCTACGGCCCGAAGGGACTCAAGGGAATTCATCTCGATCGCATTCGGTACCCGTCAAACCAGGTTTCCTATGACGCGGCAACGCAGGAAGCCTTCCGCACTGCGACGGGCGCCTATCCCGCGTCCAACGCACAGGCGAGCTGGCTCGACTTCCGTCGCGGCCTCGTGAACCAGGGCGTGAAGGCGGTGTTCGACAGCGTCCGCGCGGTCAACTCAGCGCTGGTGCTTTCGGCGGCGGTGTTCCCGGCGTATCAGCCGCGCGCCGGGTGGTCGGCCCTGTGGAGCTACTCCGACCTCTTCCAGGATCCCTCGGCCTGGGCACTGGGTGGATATCTCGACGTGGAAGTCGCGATGAATTATCCGGCGACCGCAGCATCCCTGTCGTGGACGGTAAAGGCCTACTGCTCAAACACCGACTGGACCTGCGTGATGGACGAACACATCAATCGCATCGAGCGCACGGCCGGCCGGCACGTGTATGTCGGTGTGGGCGCGATCAAGGGCTGGACCGAGGTGCAGAAGCAACTCACCCTCGCGCATGATCGCTCAGTGAGCGGCGTCTCGGTCTACAGCTTCAGTCAGGTGGATGCGATTCCTGGCGGATGGAGCCTGCTTGCCGCCGGTCCGTTCAAGAACAGGGCGACGGTGCCCGAAATGCCATGGCGACCATAGCGGCATGAGGAGTACCAGGGACGAGCGAGTGAGCACGAGTGACGAGATAACGCGCCAATAGGCGGAGCCTCGCATGGCGAAGGGAATCACGGGGGACGATATTGTCCTCGCCCTTCTCAACCCACATCGCCGAGGATTTTCGATGGATCGCCTGCATCCCGCCGCTGCGCTTGTCGCGCTCCTGGTCATCCTGTTTGCAGCACCTGCGC
>JBKJKH010000253.1:0-3622 GCA_046597595.1 Gemmatimonadaceae bacterium | reverse complement strand
ACAGCAGCCGATGATCTGAGATGCGCGGCGATTCGTCGTCAGATTACACACCATTCGAGGTTTCTCATGGCACAGGTCAAGGATCCCGTTTGCGGCATGATGATCGACCCGACCACCGCGGTCAGCCAGTCGTCGTATCAAGGCACCACCTACTACTTCTGTAGCAATGGCTGCAAGCTCGGGTTCGACAACAATCCCGGGGCTTACGCGACGGCTGGCGGAAATAAGTAGCGTGCAGGCCCGAGTGCGCTCAGCGTCGGTGGATTGACGGAAGCGTGCTCAAGGACGAGGCGGCCGGTACGTGATACCGCCCGGGCCCGCACCCACCGAGACCGTGCCGATCACTCGTAGCGCGACTGCGTCGATCACCGACACGGTGCCGGCAAACGTGTTGGCAATGAACACGCGGCGTCCGTCAGGACTGATGACGACACCGTGCGCGCCTCGACCAGCGATGATCGTTCGCACGACCTTGTCCTGCTGCGTGTCGATCACGGAGACGGTGCTATCAGGCTGTTCTGCTGTGCCCTGATTCGCGACGTAGACCTGCCGCCCATCCGGTGTCGCGAACAATTGAATGGGACTGCGCCCAACGGCGATCGTCGATAGCACGCGCCGGGTCCTCGTATCGAGCACGGCCACGGCGTTGTCGTCGCGCAGCGTCACATACACTCGTGCCCCATCCGGGAGAAAGGCGACCTGCACCGGGGCGCGACCCACCGACAGTCGCTTGACCTCTCTTCCTTGTGCGACGTTGATCACCGAGACCGCGTTGTCCCCGGTAACTGCCACGTAGAGCTCCTCCCCATTGGGGCTCGCGCGAAGGCCATGCGGACTCGCGCCGGTCAGAATCGTGTCTGTGACGCGTCGTTGCGAGATATCCACCTCGAACACGGCGTTCTCCTCCGCATTCGTCGTGTACGCGCGCCCGCGCTGCGCCGCGGAGATCACGTGCGCCGGCTCCCGGCCAATCGGAATCCGTATCGCCTCCATCGTATCGGTGGCCTCGGCGACGAATACGAGGAGCGCACCCACCGGTTCCACCACGTTGGCCGGGGACGGCGTGCTCGCCCCTGTGCTCATGCCCCGCATCGCACCGGGTGGCGAGCCGACGGCGAACACGGATTGGCCGTCGTCCGAGATCTGCACGTTGTGCGCGAGGAGTCCGATGCCGAACGTCGTCACGCGTCCCGTCTCCAGCTCGATCCGGCTGATCGAGGCTCCACCTTCGTTCGCGGTATACACCGCGCCCGAACCGAGCACCCTCGCGGCAGCCAGCGTGTCGACCGACGTGGCAGCACGCGTGGAGTCCGCCGTCCCAGACTCCTCACGAGCACCGCAGCCGGTGGCGACGACCGCCAGCAGAGCGGCGACCCAGATCAGCCACGTCGTGGAAGGGCCACGCATGGTGTGCGTGAGCATCGACTTCCCTTGACAACGATTCCTGCGCAGACGGTTCATGTCGATAATCCTCCTGAAATGAGGTCATGCGTCGACGTCGCAATCTCCAGCTCTTCATCCGTCGGAATCACCCACGCCTGCACGTCACCACCCTCGACGCTGATTTGCATCTCGCGCCCATTCGGCGCGCGATTGCGGTCGTCGTCCAACCGCAAGCCCAGAAACGCCAGGTGCCGGCAGATGCGAGTGCGCATGGAATCGGAATGCTCGCCGATGCCGCCACTGAAGACGACCGCATCCAGCCCCGCCAGCGCCGCGGCAAAGGCGCCGATGTACTTGCAGGTGCGGTACGCAAACATCGCCAGCGCCAGTTCTGCTCGTGGGTCGTTCTCGAGCGCCGCTCGTTCGAGGTCGCGGACATCTCCGCTCAGTCCCGAAAGACCGCGCAGTCCACTCTGGTGATTGAGCAGGTCGTCGACGTCGTCGACGGTCATGCCGGCCGTCCGCAGGAGGTGCAGGACGAGCCCTGGATCGACATCACCGGAGCGCGTACGCATGACCAGCCCCTCCAGCGGCGTGAGCCCCATGCTGGTGTCGATACTGTGCCCATCACGCACCGCGCAGACACTCGCGCCGCTTCCGAGATGACAGGTAATGATTTTCGTTCCGAGCGCGCCACGTCCGAGGCGTTCTATCAACCGTCGCGACAGGTACGCGTGCGAGATGCCGTGAAAGCCATAGCGCCGCAAACCGTAGCGGGTGCAAAGCTCGACCGGTAGCGCGTAGGTCCGAGCGACATCCGGCAGTGTCTGGTGGAAGGCGGTGTCGAACACGGCAATCACCGGAATCCCGGGCAGCGACTGCCGCACCTGTTCAAGCACCGCGATATCCGCGGGAATGTGCAACGGCGCCAAGTCCTGCATCGCGCGGAGTTCATCAAGCACAGACGCGGTGACGCGTGTTGGCTGTACCAGCGTTGCGCCCCCATGCACCACCCGACAGCCGACGGCATGAATCGGTGTCGTGGCCTTCGTACCCTCGCTACCGGAGAATAAACGGCGGATGACGGCTTCCACCGCGTGCGCCGGTGCCCCTGTCCCCTCGATGACCCCGTTCGTCACAACCGTCGCTGAAGGAGATGCCGTGTGTTCATCGGGCATCTGATACACGCCAAACTTCAGCGTCGCGCTGCCCGGGTTGAGGACCAGAACATTCATGGCGGACGCCGCGTCAGTACGGCCATTTCCAGTCGCGAATGTCGGGCATATCATCCCCGTAGCGACGGATGTACTGCGCATGCGCGCGCAGGCTGGCGCGCATCGCCTCGGTGACGTGCGCAACCGCGGCTCCCAGTTGCGGCACGCGAGCAATCACGTCCATCGCGAGGTGAAAACGGTCGACATCGTTCAGCACTGTCATGTCGAACGGCGTGGTGGTTGTTCCCTCTTCCTTGTATCCGCGGACATGCAGATTGGCGTGGTTTGTCCGGCGGTAGGTCAGCCGATGAATCAGCCACGGATAGCCGTGAAAGGCGAAGATGATCGGCTTGTCGACTGTGAAGAGCGCATCGAAGTCCGTGTCTGACAATCCGTGCGGATGTTCCAGCGTGGGCTGAAGCGTCATCAAGTCCACGACATTGACGACGCGAATCTTCAGCGCCGGGCAATACTGGCGGAGGAGATCCACGGCGGCGAGCGTTTCCAGCGTGGGGACATCCCCGGCGCAGGCCATGATGACGTCTGGTTCGCCATCGTGGTCGTTGCTGGCCCACTGCCACCGGCCTATGCCGGCTGTGCAATGTTCAACCGCCGCATCCATATCGAGGTATTGGAGCGCAGGCTGCTTGCCGGCGATGATGACGTTCACATAGTTCCGGCTGCGCAGGCAGTGATCAGTCACCGAGAGCAGCGTGTTGGCATCAGGGGGCAGATACACCCGCACCACTGCCGCCTTCTTGTTCATGACAACATCGATGAAACCGGGATCCTGGTGGCTGAAGCCGTTGTGATCCTGCCGCCAGACGTGGGAGCTCAACAGGTAGTTCAACGAGGCGATCGGCCGGCGCCACGGAATGCCGTTGCAGACCTTCAACCACTTGGCGTGTTGGTTGAACATCGAGTCGACGATGTGGATGAAGGCCTCGTAGCAGCTGAAGAAGCCGTGGCGGCCGGTCAGCAGGTAGCCCTCCAGCCAGCCCTGGCATTGGTGCTCCGAGAGCATC
>JBKJKH010000401.1:0-7225 GCA_046597595.1 Gemmatimonadaceae bacterium | reverse complement strand
GGGGTGGAAGGCCGGTCCTTCTATTGAGAATTGTCGCAGGCAAGTTCGCGGGCTGGGATCTGACCTCCCCACAGGACTCGCGCGTGCGTCCAACGGCGGAGCATGTGCGTGTTGGCATGCTCCAGATGATCGGCAACGCCGTCACCGACGCGCGTGTGCTCGATCTCTTTGCGGGGACGGGAGCGCTCGGCCTGGAGGCGCTCTCACGCGGCGCGCGCAGCGTGGACTTCGTCGAGTTCCGCCCCGACAGTTTGCACGCGCTGCGCGCCAACGTCGCCAACCTCCGCGTGCGCGACAAGGTTCGCATCTTCAAGCGCGACGCGCTGCCATTCGCCGCGGCACTTGTCGCGGATCGCTATGACATTGCCTTCGCCGATCCGCCGTATGGTTCGAAGATGCTCGATCGCGTGATCGCGAGCTGGCGCGTGACGCGCTTCGCAAAGATCCTCGCCGTGGAGCATGCGCTGACGCACACGTTGCCCGCCGGTTCGCAACGTCGCGTCTTCGAGGACACGGTGGTCACCCTCTATGCGCTGCCATCCTGAGCTGCATAGACAGGGACTCCATGACTCAGTGACGAGGGGCCATTGGCTCTGCTTGCACAGCATGACTGCCGATTCCCCGCAGCATGCCGGCGAAGATGAACCAGTGAATCGGATACAGGGCGTACCAGTAGAGCAAGCCCGCAAGCCCGTGCGGCTCGAACACCGCCGTCTGGCGAACCTCAGTATGCGCTTCATCAACCGCAGTCACCTCGAACTGCAGCCACGCGCGCCCCGGCACCTTCATCTCGGCGCGCAGGCGCACCATGCGGTCCCGCTCGAACGCGTCCACGCGCCAGAAGTCCACGGCATCACCCCGACGCATCTTCACGGGATCGCCCCGACCGCGACGCATTCCCGCGCCGCCGAGCAGCAGGTCAATCGCGCCTCGCGTGCGCCACAGCCAGTTGCCGTAGTACCACCCGTTCGCGCCGCCTATCCGCTCGATCGCGCGGAATGCCTCCACGGGCGACACGCGTACCGTCGCAGCGCGCGAATCGACAATGCGCGACCCGGTGGCGGTGCCCCCCCACGGCTGGCTCGCGCCAATCGATGATGACGCGTCCGACCACCGCGTCTCGGCAAACTCGTGATCTTCGTTGGCGAGTGCGCGCGCCATCGCTTCGCGCATGCCGCGCGGGTGCAGCGAAGGGAACATCGTCTCCGCGAGCGAAGACGTCACGACTGTCTCGTTGCGCAGGCTGTCGATGAGCTTGCGACCGACACGGGCGTAAACCGGCGTGACGAGCCCCAGCCACCGGCTCGAAAGCCATGGCGTCAACACCGGCACCGGCACGAAGTAGCGTGTCAGCGAGCGCTGCTTCGCGTACTCGCGCATGAGGTCGAGGTACGACACGCGATCGCGTCCGCCCACCTCCACAGTCTGGCTCGCCGTCATTGGTACGTCGAGAGCGGCCGCGAGATAGGCGATCAGATCCTCTATCGCGATGGGCTGCGTCCGCTGGCTCGCCCAGCGCGGCACAATCAACACGGGCAACCGTTCCACGAGTGAGCGTACGAGCTCAAACGAGAGGCTGCCCGAGCCCAGAATGATCGATGCGCGGAACTCGAGGGTCGGCACCCCGCTGTCTCGCAGGACACGACCGACCTCCTGCCGGCTCGCAAGATGTCGCGACAGCCCTTCCTGGCCGAGTCCGCCGAGGTAGACGATGCGCTTCACGCCGGCGGCTCGGGCGGCGCGCGCAAAGTGCCTGGCACCCGTCATTTCCTCTTGCGCGAAGTCATGGCGTGACGCCATCGCGTGGATGAGGTAGTACGCGGTATCCACGCCCTCGAGCGCCCCGAGCGAATCGGGCACGAGCACGTCTCCACTCACCACGTCTACGGACACGGGCAGGCGCGCACGGATGTCATCAGGCTGACGCGCCATCGCGCGAACGCGCTCGCCGCGCTCGGCCAGCGTCCGCACGAGCCTGCCACCGATGTATCCGCTCGCTCCGGTAACGAGCACCACGCGCTGCGCAGGCGCCGGCGTCGGCTCAGCTGTCGTCATCACTGCGGCGGAGTTGGTCATTCAGGTCGGCGACACTTGTACCGACGCGCACGCCACTTTCCGAGAGGTCCGGCTCGAGCAGGCCGGCGCCAGATCCGCCGGCGATGAGCAGCACGCGGCGCGGCAGGAATTCGCGCAATGCGCGCAGCTCGGTAAGCACGCGTTCGCGATCCTCCACGAAGAGGATGCTCATTGCCACGACGCGCGCGTTGGTCATGCGCGCGGCCGACGCGATCTCGTCCGCGGGGAGGTCTGCGCCAAGGAAGATGACGTGCCATCCCATGGCGGCTGCGGATGCGCCGACGATGGCCGCGCCGATTGCGTGCCGGTCACCGGATGGCGTCGCGACCAGCAGGCGCGGAGCGCCATGCGGGTGCGTGAAGCTGCGCATCGTCTCGATGATGATGTCGTTCAGCACTGCGGCAGTCATGTGCTCCTGCGCTGGCGACAGTCGGCCTGCGTGCCACTCGTCTCCGACCCGTCGCAGCAGCGGCGCGGCGACGTGCTCGAGGAATTCCAGGACGCCGTGGAGTGCGGCGGCACGCCGGAGGTGCGCCTCGAGCTGTGCGGATTCGAGCGCTCGAGTGAGCACGAGCCCGGTATCAACGAGGTCCGTGTGTGCGCGCTCCACCGTGAGCGGAGCACCGCGCGCCGGTTGCTCGGCTTCATCCTCTTCCACCATCTGCGCGAGCACGTCATCGGCGAGCTGCGCGATCTGTCCGATGCTGCGACCGGCGCGCGTTGCTGCGTGCAGCAGGCGAAGGCGCTCGATGTCCGCATCCGTGTAGGATCGCTGCCCTCCGGCTCCGCGCACGGGTTTGACGGCGCCGTAGCGCCGTTCCCAGACGCGCAGCACGTCCTGGGTGAGTCCCGTGCGCCCAGCAACGACGGCGATAGGGTGGGTCTTCGTCATGATGGGACAATATGCCTCCTGTCTAGCTGTTGTCAAAGTCTTTCTTGGACGAAGCCTTGACAAGTGACGTCCGTCAAGCGATAATACTTTGACAAACACTGGACATCACATCCATCGCCGCCTTCAACGTGCGAAGGACTTCCAAGGAGACTTCCATGAAGAAGCTCGACGTAGTTGCCGCGGTTCTGGTCGTGATCGGAGGCCTGAACTGGGGGCTCAACGGCGCAATCCAGTACGACCTCGTAGCCGGCCTGTTTGGACAGATGTCCGCGCTCACGCGCTTCGTCTACGTGCTCGTCGGCCTCTCGGCGCTCTACCAGGCGGTGCAGTGGCGCGAGATCCAGAGCCGTTGGCGCCAGCCTGCGCGTGCGCGCGCCTGACGCTTGACTGAAATCCGGCGGGCCGCAATCGCGACTCGCTCATCCTGCCGGCGCGTGCCGGCGCCTCTCAACCGAGAACGTCCAAATGAAGAACATCGTGCAGGTCGCCGTGGAGAACGGCAGCTTCAACACGCTCGTGGCAGCGGTCAAGGCGGCTGGACTCGCCGAGACGCTGCAGGGCGCGGGTCCCTTCACTGTTTTCGCTCCGACTGATGCAGCATTCGCGAAGCTGCCCGCCGGAACGGTCGAGGCACTCCTCGCCGATATCCCCGAGCTGTCTGCGATCCTCACCTACCATGTGCTTGCGGGGAAGGTCGTCGCTTCGGACATCGTCAACGGCAAGGGTGCGAAGCCCGCGACGGTCAATGGGCAGTCGCTCGACATCACTGTGCGCGGTGACAAGGTGTTCGTGAACGGCGCGCAGGTCGTGACGGCAGACGTCGTCGCGTCCAACGGTGTCATTCACGTGATCGACACCGTGCTGCTCCCCCAGGCCGCCACCGCTTCGGCCGCCTGACAGTCTGTCGTCCTGGGCGAAGCGAAATGACAGGCCTTTCGCTTTGCTCAGGATGTAGGCCTCCTCGACGTCATGCGGCGAACCTTCAAGACTCGCATCGAGCTTCCGCTCGATCGCGACGCGGTGTTCGAGTTTTTTTCGAACGCCGCCAACCTCGGCGCGATCACACCGCCCGAGTTGCACTTCCGCATTCGTACGCCGATGCCGCTGGCGATGGGCGAGGGAACGCTGATCGACTACACCATTCGCCTCTGGGGCGTGCCGATGAAGTGGCGCACGCGGATTGTCCGCTGGGATCCGCCGTACGGATTCGCGGACGAGCAACTGCGCGGTCCTTACAAGTCATGGGTGCACACGCATCGCTTCACTGCCGTGCCGGGCGGAACGATCATGGAAGACGAAGTCACTTACGCGTTGCCATTCGGCTGGCTCGGCTTGATTGCTGCCTTCGTGGTGCGCCGCCAGGTCGATCGCATCTTTGCCTTCCGCGCTGAGGAAGTGCGCCGGCTCCTGGTTTCTCCCACCCCTCTCACACCAGCGTAAGACGATGGCTGCTCAACGCCCGGCAACGATCAAGAAGATCGCCGAGATGATGCGTGATCGGAGATCGAGGCCGATTCGCCGGTGCACCTGAGCTACGCTGACACCGGTGCGTTTCGCTTTATCTCGATGACCGGTGAAGCCGAGATCGTGCGCGACCTGAAGAAGAAGCGCGAGCTGTGGATCGAGGAACTCGAGCGCTGGTTCGAAGATGGGCCGGACAGCGAGGACATTGTGCTCATCAAGGTGACACCGAGCGTGGTTGGATACTGGAATGGCGAAGACTCGGGAGAGCTCACGCTGGACTAGGGCCATTGACCTAGCCACGCAGCGCGCGCAGCGAGTCGCGGTCGTAAACATCCCTTCAATCGGTGGGAATGAAATCGGCATCGGGCAGCTTGCATTCTCGCCTGATGGCACTCGCATCGCGTACGTCAGCGGTGTGCTGGGCCAGGCGTCGATCTCCATCTCCGTGGTGCCCTGAAACTCTCGCGAACTCGAATATGTGAAATAAACGAATCAGGGAAATGCCGGCACTACAGGCCTTTTCCCGGTTCATCGGGAGATTCCGGGATTCCGCGGTGAAGGGTGTGGTGACCGTTTTCTTATTCGTTTATTCTGTGTATTCGAGTATTGGAAGAGTCTGATGCGACACATGGCTGCCGCGATCGACGTACCATTCCTCATGCTTCGCGTCACAATCAGTTCCGCGCTGCTCGTTGCCACCAGCGCGTGCGCCCCCATGACTCCGGCCGCAACGTCGATACCGGCGGCGGCACCGGACCAGTTCTGGGGCGCGCTAACGTTGCTCTGCGGCCGGGCGTTCGCCGGGCAGCTCACCGAGGGCTCGGCCGCCGACAGCACATTCCGGCGCGAAACGCTGACCATGCACGTGCGATCGTGTTCGCTGACGGAGATCCGAATTCCCTTTCATGCGGGAGCCGATCGTTCGCGCACGTGGGTGATCACGCGCGTGGCGAATGACTTTCGACTCAAGCACGATCATCGCCATGCGGACGGGAAGCCGGACCGCATCACGCAGTACGGTGGCGACACGCGCAGCGGTGGCACGGCGACTCGACAGGAATTCTACGCCGACTCGCTGACCGCGTCGCTGATTCCCGCGGCGGTCACGAATGTCTGGACAGTGGAAGTCGTGTCCGGTTCGCATTTCGCCTACGCGCTTCGCCGTGAAGGGACCGATCGCCGCTTCCGCGTGCAGTTCGATCTCACGCGCCCCGTCGCCGCACCGCCTGCGCCGTGGGGCGCGAGTCCCTAGACTGTCGCCGATGCACCCTGCCCTGCCGCACGACCCGTCGCCCACGCCCAGAGAAAGTTGTATCCGCCAATGGGCCCGAATGCATCGAGCACTTCGCCGCAAAGGTACAGGCCCGGATGCTTGCGGCTTTCCATCGTGCGCGGATCGACCTCGGCCAGCGACACCCCACCGCCGGTGACTTCGGCCTTCTTATAGCCCTCGTCGCCATTCCACGGAAGGTCGCCACGCACAAGCGTGTCGATCAATCGAAGGCGCTCCTCGCGCGTGAGATCTGCGACGTGCCGGGCGGCGCTGACGCGCGCAGCGGCAAGAAGGGCGGTGGCGAGGCGGTCGGGCAGCTCGGCGCGAAGCAGGTTCATCACCGTGCGCGCGCCAGGTGCGCGCAGCAACCCCTCCCATGCGACAGCATCGTGCGCAGTCCAGCGCACCGAAAGTTTTGCGACGGGTGATTCGCCTTCGAGCCGCGCGCGCACGACAACATGCGAAACATCGAGGACAGAAGGACCACTGTACCCCCGATGCGTAAACAGAAAACCGCCGAGAGCAGATGCTTCGCGTTTGGCGGATCGTGCAGTGAGTGTCACGGAAAGTGAGATACCGGAGAGCTCACCGAATGGCGCGGGGTCGGATGTGACTGGCGTCAGCGCCGCATACGTCGGATGGAGGGTGTGGCCGAGTCGTTCGAGGACGCGCAGTCCGGTTCCGTCGCTGCCGGTGTTGGGGACGGAGAGCCCGCCGGTGGCGACGATGACCGCGTCGGCGTCGAGGGGGGCTGCGCCGTCTACGGCAATCCGCCAGCCGGTGCCGGCCGGCGAGATGTCGGTGACGCGCGTGTTCATCACCAGGCGTGCGCCGCTGCGCTCGGCCAACGCGAGCAGGCCGTCGCGCACGTCACGCGCGCGATTCGACACCGGAAAGAGCTTGGCGGATTCCGCTTCTTCAACGAGCGGGATGCCGGCGTCCTGCTCGAAGAACGCGACCTGCTGAGGGAGCGGCCACGCGCGCACCATCTTGCGCAGCGTGTTCGGCGATGAGTCGGTGACGAATCGTGTTTCGTCCACGCGTGCGGGGAGCACGTTGCAGCGTCCGCCGCCGCTGATCAGGATCTTCTTCCCTCCGTCGGGGGTGCGCTCGACGAGGAGTGTTTCGGCACCGCCGCGCGCGGCGAAGATGGCCGCCATGGTTCCGGCGGCTCCGGCGCCGATGACAACGACGCGTCGCATTGCGATTACGGTTGAACGCGCCGGTTACGGATGTGGGTCGGGGCTGCCGCTGTGCGGCGATGAGGACGACGGCGGGTCGCTTGCAGGATTGCTTTCGACTGTTGGCTCGGTGAGCCCGTCGGTCTTCTGGTGCGTGATGCCCAGGCGCTTGATGGTCTCGCCGATGCAGAGGTCCATTACGGCGGTCAGTCCGCCGGCGGTTGCGCGCGCGGCCGCGTCGTCGTTCGCGATGCCGAGTTGGAGCCAGAGCACTTTTGCCTTGATCGCAACCGCTTCGTCGGCGATGGGCGGCGTGTCTTCCGCGCGACGAAAGACGTC
>JBKJKH010000385.1:0-4497 GCA_046597595.1 Gemmatimonadaceae bacterium | reverse complement strand
GCCCTTTCTCACCTATCAGGTGAGTGTCGAGGACGCGCTCCGCAACTGCGGCCGGGTCATGCAGGAGACGGGGGCCAATGGCGTGAAGCTCGAGGGCGGCAGTCCGGAAGTCATCCGGGCCGTCGAGGCCGCAGTCCGTGTCGGCATACCGGTCCAGGGCCATCTCGGATTCACGCCGCAATCGGTGAATACGGTCGGTGGTGCGCGGGTGCAGGGACGCACTGAGGCCGACGCACAACGCATCTTCGATGATGCCTTGCGGCTCGAGGCCGCCGGGGCCTTCTCCATTGTTCTTGAACTCATCCCCGCCGATCTCGCCGCGCGCGTGAGCCAAGCAGTGACCATTCCAACGATCGGGATCGGTGCTGGCCCGGGATGCGACGGCCAGGTGCTCGTGCTCTTCGACCTGCTCGGGCTCAACGATGGCTTCACGCCGCGCTTTCTCAAGACTTACGGCACGCAGGCGGAAGACACGCGTCGGTCGATTTCGCAGTTCGCCAGCGAGGTGCGGGAAGGGAAGTACCCCGGGCCGGATCACACGCTCTGAGCGCACCGCGTTGCTGACGCTGACCACCATCGCGGCGCTCCGTGCGACACTGCGCGAACGCCGGGCGTCGGGCGCGCGCATCGGCTTCGTCCCGACGATGGGCTTCCTGCACGAGGGGCACCTCACGCTCGTCGACGACGCGAAGGCGCAGTGCGAATGCTGCGTGATGAGCATCTTCGTCAATCCGCTGCAGTTCGGCCCGGCCGAGGATCTTGCGAAGTACCCCCGCGATCTCGCCGGCGACTCCGCGAAAGCGGCAGCGCGGGGCGTCGACATCCTCTTCGTCCCGACGGCCGAGGAGATGTATGCGAAGACCCGCGCCGTGTCCATCGTGCCCGAACGGGGCGGTGTGCGATGGGAAGGCGCGGTCCGGCCGGGGCACTTCGCAGGCATGCTCACCGTCGTGGCGAAGTTGTTCAACATCGTTGCTCCGGATGTTGCCGTGTTCGGACAAAAGGACGCGCAGCAGGCCGCGCTCGTGCGCGCAATGGTGCGTGACCTCGATTTCCCCGTGACCCTTGTCGTCTCGCCGATCGTACGTGACACCGATGGGCTCGCGCTCTCGAGCCGCAATAAGTACCTCGATCCGGAGACTCGCGCGCAGGCGTTAGGCCTCCCGCACGCGCTCGACGCGATGCAGGTGGCGTTTGATGCCGGTGAGCGCTCGGTCGCACGGCTCGAGCGGATCGGGCGAGAGGTCCTGGCTCGCGACGCGGGCGTGGATCCGGATTACCTCGCCGTCGTCGACCCGCTCGATCTCGAGCCGCGCACCGACGCGCAGCATGGAGATCTGGTCATCCTTGCCGCGCGCGTCGGTACGCCGCGCCTGCTCGACAACGCGTTCCTCGGGGCGCCGCGATGAGGGCGGCGCAGGATGTCACCCTGCCGGCGTGGGCCCGTGTCAGCGACAAGCGCCGCGAGCATATCGGGCGCGTCGTGGCGCTCCTGCGGACGTGGTGCGAAGCGCTGCGCCTCGACAGCGACGAAGCAGCGATGTGGCGAGATGCAGGGCTCTGGCACGACGCATTGCGCGATGCATCGGAGGACGACCTTCGGGCCATCACTGGAGATGCGCACGCACCGGTCGGCATCCTGCACGGACCCGCCGCTGCGAAAAAGCTCGAAGCCGATGGCGAGCAGCGCGACGAACTGCTCGACGCGATTCGCTGGCACACCGTCGGCCATGCCGAGTGGCCGCGCACCGGGCGCGCGCTCTACATGGCGGACTTTCTCGAGCCCGGCCGGACCTTCGCGCGAGCAGATCGTGCGTATCTCGCGGCGCACGTGCCAACGGACTTCGAGGGCACCTTTCGCCAGGTCGTAAAAGAGCGCATTGAATGGACGGTGCGGGAAGGAAAGGCGCTCTTCCCGGAGACGGTCTCGCTGTGGAACGCGGTGCGCTGAAGCCGCGGCGGCTGCGCCTGTTCGCGGCCGCCGCGCTCGGCCTGGTCATCGTGCTGGTCGCCGGCCTGCTCGCCCGTGCGCGTTACAGTGCCGCGATTCCCGCGGTGCAGCCATCCAGCGTGGCGAGCGCACGCGTCGTCGCGCCCGAGGGCGTGCGCATCCGCGTCGAAGTGCTCAACGCCACCCGCACACGCGGCCTCGGGCGACGAGCCACCCGCTGGCTGCGTGACGGGGGGTTTGATGTCGTCTACACCGGTACGTCGCGGAAGCCCAGGGACAGCACCGTCGTGATCGGTCGGTCGGGACACCCGGAGTGGGCACGACTCGTCGCCGACCGCCTCGGCGGCGCGCGCGTGGAAATGCGCCCCGATTCATCACGCTACCTGGACGTCACCGTGTTCCTCGGAAGCTCGTTTCGCCCGCCGGCCCAGGCGCTCCACCCGTAGCTGCCCGCACGCCGCCGCGATGTCGACGCCGCGGCTCTTGCGGACAGCAACCTCGACACCCTCCTGGCGCATCGCGTCGGCGAACATCCTGATCTCCTTCGCCGTTGTCGGGACGAAACCCTGCGATCCGCCTGCATGGAGCGGAATCAGGTTCACGAACGCCTTGCAGTCCTTCGCAAGCCGCGCGAGCTGCAGCGCGTGCTCGGGCCCGTCGTTGACGCCGCCCAGCATGACATACTCGAATGTCACGCGCCGGTCGAACGTCGCTGCCGCGTCGATCACGTCCCGCAGAGGATATTTGGTATTGATCGGCATGAGTTGCTGGCGCAGCTCATCCGAAGGCGCATGCACGGATATGGCGAGGCGGAACTGTTCGGGGCGTGCGCCGAGCGCGACGATGCCGGGCAACACGCCGACGGTCGACACGGTGATGTGCCGCGCCCCGACCTCAAACCCTTCGGGCGAGTTGAGGATGGTGAGCACGGTATCCACTGCGCTCCAGTTCATCATGGGCTCACCCATGCCCATGAAGACGATGTTCGTGGCCGCGATCGGCGGGTCGAGCAGCGCCAACTCGCGCACCTGACCCGCGATCTCGCCCGGCGTGAGGTTGCGCGAAAAGCCCATTGCGCCGGTCGCGCAGAATGCGCATCGCAACGCGCACCCCGCCTGTGACGAGATGCACAGCGTCATCCGCTTGCCCTCCGGAATCGCGACCGTCTCGATTGCCTCGCCGTCATGGAGGCGGAAGAGAAACTTTTCGGTTCCGTCCAACGACTGCTGGCGGGCTGCCAGCGTGAGCCGGGGAATCGAGAAGCGCGAAGCAACCCTCGCGCGGAGCGACACGGTCAGCTCCGTGATCTCCTCGAACGACGCAACAGGAGCCGTCCACAGCCGTCGCGCGACTTGTTTCGCGCGGTACGCCGGCTCACCGATCTCCGCCATGAACGCCGCAAGCCGCGCCTCGGCCTGCGCGGGCGACAGGTCCAGGAGGTTTTCGACCGCCAAGGGCTCCGAAGCGTCCGTCATCGCAGCACCGCAGTAAGGGCGAACTGGTAGGACGCCGCGAGGTCGGCACCGCTCTCCTCGCGAGCGACCGCCACGGCAAAGCGTCCGTAGTGGAAACCGACCCCAAGGCGCGTTCGCCACGAGGCGTTCCCAAACGCATCAACCCGGCCCACACTGGCCCGCGCCTCAACTTCCTGCATTCGTCCGCCAACCATCAGGAACTTCTCGTCCGTGTAGTCCTTCGTGTACGACCACGAGCCGCCGAACCGGGCCTGCCTCAGCGAATCGGGACCAATCACCTTCATGTCCGCAGCGCCACTGATCGTCGTGCGCTCGCGCGCGCCGCCAGTCGGTGTCCACAGGAACGTGGACACTCCCAGCCTGCCATCGATGGCGGGTAGCCCGCGCAGGACAACGCCCCCGTCAATACCCAGTGTCGCGCGCCGCTCGAAGTCGAGCGTCCCCGTGCGATAGCGCAGCGCGATGCCGCCCGTGAGGAAACCGGATTCCCTCCGGCTCAAGCCCCCGGAGACGACGAGCGTGTTATACGGGACTTCGCCGATGCTTTGCGGGTCGCTCTCCGTGCGGAAGAGTCCATCCACGGATGCGCGCACGATCGAGAGCGTTGCGGTCATGTCGCGCGGCACCGTGGTGGAAATCGACACTGCCTGAGCGGAAAGCCCCATGACGGACGGTGAGCTGATCGCGCCTGCGGTGAAGCGCGCGCGTTCGCCCACCGCCAACACGGCGGTCGCAGGATTTCTGAACCCATCGCCGGAAGCCGTGGCCAGCGCCCCCCCCTCAGCCAGATTGCCGATGGGGAAGTCGAGGAGATCGCGCCCAGGCACCTGTAACGACGCAGCAACTGCCGGCGTCCAGACCACGAGCGACGCAGCGAAGATGAAGCAGCGCATTGACTTAAGGTTATCGGACGCCCGGGAGAGGGTCAAGCTACGGCGCTTTCGTGCAACGTCCGGCGACATTACATTTCGCCCCGGTCCTTGTGCGTATCCCCATTCCCACGATTCACTTGCGCCGCTCGAGCAAGCCGCTCGTCCTCGCGTGCGCGTTCCTCCGGCAGCCGGCCGTCCG
>JBKJKH010000517.1:0-4986 GCA_046597595.1 Gemmatimonadaceae bacterium | reverse complement strand
CCATGACAAACCAGCCGAAACGCTCCACCCTCCAAACAATGCGCTGGTGCTGGAGATCCTCAGCCAATTCCAGGTCAGGGTACGGCCGTTCCGACGACATGGTGCGGGCTCCCGGGTGATGAGGTACGCCTGCCGCGAAGGGACTGTGCAAGACACGTGTCATGCGATGGCGGCCGGCACGCCTGATAGCTTGCCTCTGCCTGATCACCCTGTCGAGGTCGCGGAATGCCACTGGAGATCGCCCACAACGCACCGACGCTTCTCATTCGCCGCGAAGCATTTGAGCGGCTCTCGATTTCCCGGTCGAGCGTCGACGAGCGACTGGGCCTCACCCCCGATGAGTTCAGGGTGGAGGGCTCGCTCATCGTCATCGGCCCGATCTTTAACGAGGAAGGTCTCGCACGGCTCCTGGAGGATCTGGAATCAGCGGGCCTGAAGCACTATGACGACTACTTCGATCTGAGTGGCAACTGGCCAGAATGGCTGAGAATCATCGCCTCAGGCGCAGCATAATCTGCACATTAATACGCCACTAAAGCGACACGAACGAGGCTGTACAGACTGACTCTTGCGCGTGCACTTGAGCCGTGTATTCCCGTCCCGAGCGAACCACACGCGAGGAACATGTGAGCGTGCAGCGGACATTTGCCGGGCTGGCACGAAGGTGCGCTATCGCAGACAGGTATCCGCGCCGTTTCAGCCGAATCCGCTCTCTAACGCACCTTACCGCGGGCCTTCGAGGCGCGCTGCGGCTGCGACTCTCCGGCGCTGCGGATAGTCGAAGCGTCTGGATGCCGCAGCATCCCCTCCCAGCCGCAGTGGTAGCACCAGCTACTCCGGAACCAAGGCATCAGGCGATTCCAACCCGGTGACTGCACGCGAAGGGTCACGGCGTCGCAATGCGGGCAGCGGTCGGTGCGCGGGATGAGGAGAATGAATACAAGTGTTGCCACGACGATTCTGGCGACAAGAATCGCGCTGAAGAACCCGACAAACAGCGCCGCGTCCGACATAACCCTCCAGGCCAAACCCTCACCCCACCCTTCGACACCCCTCAGCAGAAGCTAGCCGTCTACACATCCGTTCAATGAACAGCATCCACGTTCGAAGTTCATCGAGACTTGATCGGTACTCCATCGGAAAACATTACGCACTCCGGGTCTCGTAAGACGGAGGGGGAGGCAACGTACCCGCACACAAGGCGTCACGGAATGCGGTGAGAGCAGTCTGGAGGAACGCGAGCACACGCCGCTCCGCGTAGTAGCGCGCGCGCCACGGAAACGCGCCCTCAACGAACCCGACATGTCCTCCGCTTCTCACCACCTCGAGGTTCAAGTGGGTGTTCGACGCAGCTGCACCCGCCACCTCGTCGAGCACAGAAGGCGGGAGGAATGGGTCATCGCGTGCGGAAAGCAGGAGCGTCGGAACGCTGATTCCTGAAAGCCATCGAAGAGCGCTCGACCTGGTGTAGTAGTCAGGAGCATCGAGAAACCCGTGCACGGGCGCCGTGACGCGATCGTCAAAATCAAAAATCGAGCGGGCACTCGTGACCGCTTCTCGAGAGGGCAGGTCGGGGAAGCGTGCGCGCTTGGCGAGCGCTTTTCGCTTGAGCGAGACGAGGAAGTTGCGCTCATAGATGCGCGCGAACCCCTTGTGAAGGTGTCTCGCACCACGCTCGAGGTCGAACGGAACGGATACCGCAGCCGCAGCGATAATTCCCGCGTCGGCGCCGTGTTCACCGAGCCACTTGAGGAGGACGTTGCCTCCGAGCGAGAACCCGGCGAGCAGCAGCGGTGCATTCGGGTCTTCGGCGCGAATGCGCCGAAGGACATCATGAAGATCTGTGGTCTCGCCCGAGTGGTAGAATCGGCGCGCGTTGTTCGGCTGCTCCCCGCAGCCGCGAAAGATCAGGACGCTGGCACTCCACGACAGGGACTGCGCGCCGGCAAGCATCCCGCGGACATATGGAGACCGCGACGACCCCTCGAGCCCGTGAAGGATGACCAGGCGTGGGGCGCCAGGCTCAGCAACGAGCCGCTCCACCCCTACCGAGTCACCATCTGGCATCTTCCAGTGCTCAAGGACCGTGTGCACCTCCGGCGGGCGGCGGAGCAGCGGGCCCCACAGCGTCTGCAGGTGCGCATTCCGCAACCACCACGCAGGCCGGTACGGCTCGGATGAGACTGAGGTTCGTGACGAGGGCATGGGTCGATAAATTGCGCCCACCAGGCTGCGCTTCGAAATGTACGTGCGCGGCACCTCCCCGGATCTCGTCGCCACACAAATGGAAGTGCAGATCTTCGGCACGAAGAAGAGTGCGAATACGCGAAAGGCACTTCGCTTCTTTGCCGAGCGCCGTATTCGAACGCACTTCGTCGATCTCGCCGAGCGCGCGGCAGCGCTCGGTGAGCTGCGGCGATTTGCGCAGAAGTTCGGTGTGAGTGAGCTCGTGGACCGTGAAGGTCGGAGCTTTCTCGATGCAGGACTGCGGTATTCGAACCTCAGCGACGACCGGTGGCTGGAGAAGCTTTCGGATGATCCTTCACTACTGAAAACCCCACTCGTGCGCTTCAAGCACCAGCTCACCATCGGTCTCGCTGAAGAGCAGTGGGCGCGTTGGATAGCGGAAAAAACCTGAGTCAATGACGCAGCTTTCGGTCTCGTCGGTGTCGGCAACAATCGGCGCCGCAACAATCTTCGAAAACATCACCTTCACCGTCGACGCCGGTGAGCGCTGGGGCGTGATCGGCCGGAATGGAACGGGAAAGTCAACGCTGTTTCGGCTGATCACCGGTGAATCGGTCCCCGCATCGGGAGTGATTGCGCGTGACGCAGGCATCCGCATTTCGCTGCTCGAGCAGCACCACGACTTTGGTGGTGCGGAGAACGTGTGGGATGCCGCCGCGAGCGGCCTGGGTCCGGTACTCGAGATGGGGCGCCAGCTCGAGGAAATGGCGCACCGGCTTGGTGACCACGATGGCTCCGCGTCCCTCGACGACTACGGACACCTGATGGAGCAGTTCGAGCATGCTGGCGGCTACACTGCGCCATCGCGTATCGATGCAGTGCTCGACGGTCTTGGCTTCGACCCCTTCCTGGCACGCGAGCGGCCGATGGCCGCACTGAGTGGCGGCGAGAAGGGTCGCCTCGCGCTCGCGCGTGAACTGGTGCGAGCGGCAGACATCCTGCTGCTCGACGAGCCGACGAATCATCTGGATCTTGACACGACAAAGTGGCTCGAGCAGTACCTCTCGACAATTTCGAGCACGATTCTTCTCGTGAGTCACGATCGCGCGTTCCTCGCCGCGATCGCAAACCACATTCTTCACTTCGAAGGTGGCTCGGCGACCGCATATTCGGCGGGCTACAGGGCGTTCGTGCAGCAGCGCGCCGAACGGCGGCTGACGCAAGACCGCCTGGTGGACAAGCAGCGAAAAGTCGTCGCGGCGGAGGAGGACTACATTCGTCGCAATCTTGCGGGACAGAACAGCCGTCAGGCGAAGGGTCGTCGGAAGCGGCTCGAGCGGCTCCCGCGACTCAGCCCGCCGCCGTCAGAGGGCGGTGCGATCTCGCTGCGGCTCAGTGTCTCCGAACGTGGTGGTGACATTGTCATGGCGGCGGAGCGGTCACGCGTCGAAATGGAGGGTCGAGTCCTGCTCGACAATTTCACGACCGAGATGCGGCGTGGCGATCGCGTCGCCCTCGTCGGGCCGAACGGCACGGGCAAGTCGACGCTCCTGAACGCGCTGGTAGGTCTTCATCCAACGAGTGCGGGCGTCCTGCGGGTGGGATCCGGAATCACCGTCGCGTACTATCGACAGGATCTCGCGCAACTGTCCCTTGAGGGGACGCCCTACGATGCGATTCACGCCCTGCGGACAATGTGGAATCGCGGCGCGATCCAGAATCATCTCGGCGGTTTTGGTTTTTCGGGCGACGAGGTATTTCGGCGCATCTCGTCCTTTTCGGGTGGAGAACGCGCGAGACTGGCGCTGGCGACGCTGGTGCTTCGGGACGCCAATCTCCTCGTCCTCGACGAGCCGACGAACCATCTTGATGTCGAGTCGGTGGAAGCCCTGGAGGATGCGCTTGAAGCCTACGAAGGCACGATCCTGCTGGTGAGCCACGACCGCGAGTTGTTGCGGACGGTGAGTACGCGTGTCTGGTCGCTGCGCAACCGGCGTATCCAGACGTATGACGGGAATTTTGCCGAGTGGGAGGAAGTCGAGCCCGCCGCTGTCGCTGACCTGCCGGAAACGACGAGCCGGGCCGCCGCCGCGAGGCGTGACAGCAAGGACGCGGGGGGTTCGCAATCACGCCGGGACGGGGAACGCGCGGCGAAGAAAGCCAGTGCTGTGGTGCAGTCGGCGGAACAGGAGGTGGGCTCACTGGAGTCTCGCATTGCCGCCCTGACCGAGACACTGGCAGATCCGGCCATGTACGAAGAAACCGCATCGACTGCACGCGCGTCGAGAATGGCGGAAGAGCTTGTCCGTGCGCGTCAATCACTGGAAACGGCACTCACGCGCTGGACTGATGCGATGGAAGACTTGACGCGCGCTGAAGCGCAGGTCGCAGGGAGTGGGGCCCGCAGCAAATGATGGTGCTGTATACGGGGTTCGTCGTCTTCGTGCTTGTCGTTCTTGCACTGGACCTTGGCGTGCTGAATCGCAAGGCGCACGTCGTGTCCGTTCGCGAGGCGCTCGTGTTCGTGCTTGCGACTGCCGTGCTTGCGGCGCTGTTCACGGGCTTCGTCTACATGGGGTACGAGCGGCACTGGATGGGGCTCGGCAGCGTTGTCGACAACGTCGATGGATCGGTGAACGACGGACGTCTCGCGGCGGTGAAGTTCTTCACCGGATATCTCATCGAGATGTCGCTGAGCATGGATAACGTCTTCGTGATCGCGCTGATTTTCGAGCACTTGCGCGTTCCGCCAAAGTTCCAGCACCGCGTCCTGTTCTGGGGCATCCTGGGCGCGCTCGT
>JBKJKH010000469.1:0-4826 GCA_046597595.1 Gemmatimonadaceae bacterium | reverse complement strand
CGGGGCCGGCCAGCGCGTCGGCGGCGGGCGCGGTACCGACAACGTCGAGGCATACGATCTCTACCTGCGCGGACGCTACTTCTTCCAGAAACGTGGAAAAGACCAGCTACGCCAGGCAATGGCGCTCTATGAACTCGCGATCGCCAGGGACCCGAACTTCGCGCGCGCGTGGGCAGGCATCGGCGACGTGTGGGGCGTGCTGCCGTTATGGTCCAACGCCGGCATCGACTCTGCCGCACCTCGCGCGCTGGTTGCCATCGACAAGGCCATCGCGCTCGATTCAACACTTGCTGAAGCCCATGCCTCGCGCGGGACGGTCCTCCAGCTGCTCTTCCGCTGGGACGAAGCCACGGTGGCACTGCAACGCGCGGTGCGGCTCGATCCGGGCTACGCGACGGGCCATCAGTGGCTTGGCGAAGCCTACGTCCTTCAGGGAATGGTGGATCAGGCCATCCCGGAAGCCCGACGTTCCGTTGAGCTTGATCCGGTGTCACCAGTCATGTGGGCATCGTACGGCTTCACGCTCGCCGTCGGCGGCCGCGATACGGAAGCGCTGGCGGCGATCAAGCGTTCCCGCGAACTGGACTCCGCGTTCGTGCTCGGTCCGTATTTTTCCGCGTGGGTGCATCTCGCGGCGGGGCGCCGCGTCGAGGCGATGGACGAGATGCGAAAGATCGAGAGCATGGCGAGCGTGTTCCCTGTTTTGAGTGGGATGCTCGGCTACTCCATGGCGGTGACAGGAGACGCGGCCGGAGCGCGCATCCTCGCCGAGAGGCTCGAGCAGCAGACCATGAAGCAGAAGGGTTACGCGAGTGCCGTCGGCATGACGTGGCTCGGGCTCGGCGACAGCGATCGCGCGCTCACCTGGTTGATACGGTCAGCGCGCGATCACGAGAGCTTTTTTGGATCGACCTCCCTGGCGGCGCTGCCGTTCGATCCGCTGCGCACACATCCGAGGTTTGGTGAGTTGCTGAAGCTCGTGAACCTTCCAGCAACTATGGCAACGAGCCCGCGGCCCAGCTACCGGCGCTAGAGAGGGAGAATGCGGGCCATTCGAATTCGTGAATTCCACGTATTCGAGTTCCTTACATCGCATTCCCGCCAGATACTCTGCCCAGTTAGCCTGCCAGATCCAATGACGTGTTTTTCAGCAACTTGCCAGCGGTTACCCGCGGTCGCGACGGACCATCATCCGCTTGCCTCGTAGCGTGGAACCACTCAGCGCCCCGATGATCTGGTCGGCGTCGGAGTCCGGCACCTCGACGAGCGTGAATCGATCCGTGATCTGGATGCTGCCAATCGTCTTGGCGTCGATCCCGGCTTCATTGGCGATCGCCCCCACGATGTCGGCCGGCCGCACTCCGGCCTTGCGCCCGATCCCGATGTAGAGTCGGGTGACATCGACGTCGTCGCTTCCCGGCCGCTTGCGGGTCCGCGTCTTTACCGGGCGGTCGGTATTCTCGGGACGATCGTCGGCCCCACGATCGCGCGTCGCGCGACCCGGCGCTTTCCGCTCGCGTGCATCGCGAGGTTCCTTCGCTGCTGCGGCGGCCGGAATTTCTTCCTCTTCGCCTCCCTCCGCGCTGCCTGCCTGATGTGCAAGCTTTACCGCTGCGCTCGCGATATCCAGGATGTCGAACTCCTCGGCGAGCGACTCGACGACGACGCGCACATCGTCGAGGTTGCCCTGCACAATGAGCTCGCGCAGGCTCGCCCGTGTCAGATCGAGGCGGCGCGCGCGCAGGTCGACGACCGTCGGCACGCTTTCCAGCTGCATGCGCTGCCCGGTGAGACGCTCGATGCTCCGCAGCGTGTGCTGTTCGCGCGGCTCGACCAGCGTAATGGCGACGCCCTCGCGTCCGGCGCGCCCCGTGCGGCCGATGCGATGGACATACGCCTGCGGCGCGGACGGCACGTCGAAGTTGATGACGTGTGAGACATGCTCGATGTCCAGTCCGCGCGCCGCCACATCCGTCGCCACGAGCACGTCAGTCGCGCTCTCGCGAAACTTCCGCATGACCCGGTCGCGCTGTTCCTGCGAGTTGCCGCCATGCAATGCCTCGGCGCGATAGCCGCTCGAGGCAAGCGCTTCCGTCAGTTCATCGACTTCCGTGCGCGTGCGGCAGAACACCATCGCCGACGTCGGATTCTCCATCTCGAGCACGCGCCGCAGCGCGGGGATCTTGTAGCGGCGCGAAACGACATACGCCACCTGCCGCACTCGCGGCGCTTCACCCGGCGCCTGTCGTTCATTGGCAATGGTCAGCCGTGCAGGATCCTTGAGATGACGATTGGCGAGCTGCGCAATGCGCGGCGGCATGGTCGCCGAGAACAGCGCTGTCTGCCGGGTTGCCGGAAGCGCGCTGAGAATGGCTTCGAGATCCTCGGCAAACCCCATGTCGAGCATCTCGTCGGCTTCATCGAGCACGACGAAGTCCACCGTGTGCAGGTCCAGCGAGTTCCTTCGTACGTGATCGAGCGCGCGCCCCGGCGTCGCGACGACGATGTCGACGCCGCGCTTCAGCACACGCAACTGTTGCTGGATTGGCTGGCCACCGTAAACAGGAAGGACGCTCATGTCGAGCGCCTTCCCATACTTGTGCAACGCCTCTGCAACCTGGATCGCGAGCTCGCGAGTGGGTACGAGCACGAGCGCGCGCGGGCCGGTCGTCCGATCCGACCCCTCCCTGCTCAACGCCAGGCGATGAATCATCGGCAACGCGAACGCCGCGGTCTTTCCAGTGCCTGTCGCGGCCTGGCCCAGCATGTCGCGGCCCGCGAGAAGATGGGGAATCGCCTCGCGCTGAATCGGCGTCGGCTCTTCGTACCCGAGGGCCGTCAGGGACGAGAGGAGCGCCGGGTTCAGGCCGAGGGCAGCGAAGTCCCCCGATTCTTCACGTGGAGTGGTGCTTTTCATCGAAGAATAATAACGACATCCTGGGCATCACGGTGCGATTCCGGCCCCCGTCCTCGGCACCTCGACGGTGCCGGGCACGACCGGTCCCTTCTTCTGGCGCGGCCAGATCTCGTCGAGCGTGGCGCCTTCGTACATCCGGCCGTTCTTCATGACGTAGCGCACGGTGTTCGTATTGCGGATGTTGTCGAGCGGGTTCGCATCGAGGACAACGAGGTCCGCGAGCTTGCCGGTCTGGATCGAGCCGACGTCCTCCTGCAGACCGATCGCCTCTGCACCATGCAGTGTGGCTGCACGCAAGGCATCCATGGGCCGCATGCCACCGCTCGCAACGGACCAGAGCTCCCAGTGATAACCAAGACCCTGGAGCTGGCCGTGGCTACCGACACCGACGAGCCCTCCGGCGCGAACAATCTCGTTCGCGTGCTTCGCGATGTGCGTGAACGGGTATTCGTCCGTCATGAACCAGCCCGCACCCGCCCCACCACCGACTGACGCGCGCACCCGGCGCCGCGCTGACCCGGCGAGCACGTCATACGGAGTGAATCGCGCCAGCTTGGCGTCCTCGTAGACCTTTTCCGTCGAGTAGTAGTAATTCTCTCCCCACGGGCCGCCGTACGAGACCAGCAGCGTCGGCGTGTAGGCGATGCGCGTCTTCGCAAAGAGGGAGATCACATCCTTGTAAAGCGGGAACACCGGCAGCGCGTGTTCCTGCCCCGGGTATCCGTCGAGCGCCATCGTGAGATCATAGCGATAGTCAAGACCGCCCTCAGTGGTTGGCATGATGCGCTGTTCCTTCGCGGCCATCATGATCCATTGACGCTGCTGGCGGTTGCCTGCGAGGTACATCTTGAGCGTCTTCGTGTCGTAGTGCTCGCTGTACCGCCGCATGATGCGCCGGGCGTGTTCGAGATCCCGGATGTTCTCGCCCGCGCCCGGCACATACTCGAGCGAGAAGAGCCCCGGGCCGGTCGAGTAGATGCGCGGACCCATTGTTGCGCCGGCGTTTACGGCATCTTCGTACGAGAGCACATCGGTGCTTCCTGTCTGCGGATCGCGCGTCGTGGTCACGCCGTACGCGAGATTCGCGAGATACGACCATGGTTGCGCGTCGTGTACCGAGGGCTGCAGTCGCAAGTGTGCGTGCGTGTCGACATACCCCGGCACGACAGTCTTCCCCGCGAGATCAATTTCGCGCGTTCCGGCGGGAACCTGCAGCGTTCCGCTCGGACCAACAGCAACGATGCGGTTGTTTCGGACGAGAATGTCGCCGCGATCGATGACCTCGTCGCCACGCATCGTGATCAATCGCGCATTGCGCAGCGCGACCTGCCCATCCGGCGTGTCGCGCCGCGCCGTCATCGTGATCTTCATTTCCGCCGGCTGATACCCGCGCGGGTTTGTCGCCGGACCGCCGGTGACGCGATTCGTGGTATCAGGACGGACGGTGGTATCTCGCGCTCCCGCTCCGGTGCGTGCATCGCGCGCGTTGGCGATGGAATCTTCCATCAGGCGTGCGCGATCGAGGTCGTACGTGAAGAAGGTGCGTCCTATGGAGTAGTAGACTTTTCGCCCATCGGCGCCCCATGCCGCAAACTGACCGCCAACATCGGTAAGCCGTCTCACGGGCACTTCGCTGTTGTCGAGACTCGCAATCGAAATCGAAGGAGCCTCTCCGGCATACGGGACCGAAACGACATAGAGGTCGTTCGCCGCCTGGACGAGCGCCTGATCGCCGGTCGGCGCCATGCGCACGAGGCCGGCGTTGGTCGGCAGCGTTGCTTCCGGAGATTTCGCGCCAGTCACACGAAGATGCGTGCGCTGGTCGGTGCCGTCCCAACGCAGGGATACGAGGCCCTCTCCGCCGCCATACATATAGATGCGGCTGGTGTCGCTCGTGAAGTGAGGTCCC
>JBKJKH010000271.1:0-2679 GCA_046597595.1 Gemmatimonadaceae bacterium | reverse complement strand
CTGTGGAAGTCCGCCCGGCCACTGGCCGGCACGGTCACGGGCGACGTGGTGACGTCGTATTGGGCGAAGACCGCTGGCACGGTGCGACGAAATGCGAACGCAGGCACATCCCGCGGTTCGAGCAGTTCGTATTGGAGCGCGCTGCCGATGATCAGCAACTGCGGCCCTTTCGACGTCCGAAACACCGCCTCGGCGAATGATGCGTGCTGCCGCTCGTGCTCGGTGACACTCTCGAACCTGCGTCCGCGTCGCTCTTCGGTCACCGCACCGCAGACACTGAGCGCGCCGACCGTGCCGATGAGGAACTTTCCAAGCGCACCGGCGTCGAAGCGTTGCGTGGTCAACTCCTGCCGGAACGGTTGAGCGTCTGGCGCGGTGCGGGACGGCAGTGTTCCCCCGGTCCGCGTCTCGATCATCGCGCCGGTGGTGAGTCGCAGCGACCGCCCGCTCGAGCTCTCGTAGAACCAGCGTGGCCTGAGCACGCCGCGCTGATAGCCGGGGACGTCTGCCAAGACTTCCCCATCGAGATCACACTGTGCCTGTCGGTGCAGCCCGCCGAGCACGGTGTATCCCCACGTTGACGAGAGCGGCCCAGAGAGAAAAGGCGACCGCGTCCGTGCCGTTATGTGACGTCTGATTGACGAGCAGATCCCGCCTCGCTCGTCCCGTGGGCCGCCGCGAAATCAGGTCCACCACGCCGCCTAACGCCCACGGACCGTACAGTGCGGACGCGGCCCCTCGAATGATTTCAACCTGCTCGAGGTCAAGCGGCGAGATTTGCAACGGCGCCAGACTCGTCGCCGGCGATCCAGCGAGCGGCATGCCATCCAGGAGAAACTGCGTGTGCCGCCCCTGCATGCCGAGAATGCGCACGCCGGCGCCGCCGAGTGTGGATGACGTGGATTGAATACGAATGCCGTTCGCCTCGCCCAGCAGGCGCGCAACCTCTCCCGGATGGAGTGTTACTTCCTCGTTTACCTCCGCTGGCGGGATCACCTCGACCCGGACCGGTTCGTCCTCGACCGACCGATCAGCGCGTGTCGCGTTGACGATCACCACGCCCAGCACGGAGCCCACGTCTCTCAGCTCCACGTGGATTGTGGTATCGGCGACGCCTGAGATGGTCACGGAGAGCGTCTCGGGACGAAAGCCAATTTTCGCGACGATCACCTCTCGCGTCCCGGGACGCACATGGAGTCTTCCTTCGCCCGCGGAGTCACTCAGGACACGAGCGGTTCCGCTTCGAATGATCGCTTGCGGGAGGCGGCGGCCTTCCGCCGTGACGCGGACGAGCAGGCTCGCGGTCGAGTCAGCCCTGCCCGCAGTCGTCTGTGCGGCGGTCGCCGTTGCAATGCAAAACCCAGCCACGCAGGCCGCGACACAGATGTTCCTACTCTGACGCACCAGCATCATCGAGTGTCAAGGTGCCTTCTCGCCTCTGAGTTGCGAGTCGCTCGTAGAGCGCGGCGGAGAGAGCGGCGACGAGCAGACCCAGCGCCCAGCCCGCTGCCACGTCGGTCGCCCAATGCACGTCGAGATAGACGCGACTGAACCCGACAACGAGCATGACGACTGTGGCGATTGTAAACGCCGGTATCGATCGGAACAGACCCTCGCGTGCTGCGACATACGCAATGGTGAAGGCGACCGCGGTCGCGCCCGTGGCGTGCCCGCTCGGAAAGCTGTATCCAAGCCCCGGAACCAGCAGCGCGCCCGGGGGGCGCATGCGTGAAAAAAGGTGTTTCAACCCGACGATCAACACGACTGCGACCGCCGGCGCTGGAAGAACGACCGCGGCGAGGCGGCGTCCGCGTCGATGCCAGAGCCATGCGGCCAGAACGGCGACGAACGGCACCAGAACCGCGACGGAACCCAGCCAGGTGAGCGTGCCGATGGCGACGTCGAGCGAGGGTGAGCGGTGCGACTGCACCCACGCACGGACCGGAACATCGACGACCCGCGTTTCGTCGCGAAGCAGGTCTTCGACGATCTTTCCAAACAGCAGCGCGACGCCTGCTGCAAAGAGAGCGATGCCCGCGGTGCGCCACACGACATGGCGAAGCCACAACGCCGGCCGCGTTTTCATGAGTCGGTCGCGCACCCGGACAATCTGAGGAGTCATTAGTGGCGATGTGGCGATGTGGCGATGTGGCGATGGGGCGATGTGCAGTATGCGGGCCGCGAACGGCTCGAAGACCTCGTTAGCGCAAGCGTAGTCGTGGCCCTCGTTTAGTTAGTGGAGCGTGTGGGGCTCGAACCCACGACCCCCGCCTTGCAAAGGCGGTGCTCTCCCAGCTGAGCTAACGCCCCCGTGTTCCCTGTTCCCGCGTCAGCAATCCTAGTGCGATCGCCGGACCGATGGAAGCCTCTGGCGATGTGGCGATGTGGCGACGAGTCACTCGTCGTCACTCGTGTCCGTCACCCGGCTCAGAAGGCAGCACGCTGCGCGAGGCCGAGCGCGTATTCAGGCATCCAGGAGCCGGCCGCTGGAGCCCCATTGCAGGCGCCGTCCGACTCGCCTGGCGTCTTCAACCAGAGAAAGGCATCGACGAGCGCATGGCCCGTGGCGGTAGTGGGAAGGCTGCCGAGGGCCCGGCTGGATGGGTTGCACCACTGCAAATCCGCCGTGGGGCCCAGGCCGTTGCGGCCGGTGTCGATCACGAAGTGCTTGCCGCCGAC
>JBKJKH010000122.1:0-3704 GCA_046597595.1 Gemmatimonadaceae bacterium | reverse complement strand
GCAATCGGCATTTGCGCGCGAAGGTTACGTCATCACCTCCGATTCGGCGCGGATCTTCTATCGGGTTACAGGAACGATTGGAGACACGATCATCGCCATCCATGGTGGCCCGGGCGTTGACCTCGAGAGTATTGCCGCCGACTTCGCGCCGCTCGCTGAGCGCCACGTTGTGGTGTTCTACGACCAGCGCGGCGCAGGGCGGTCCGAGCTTCCTTCGGACACGATGCGCCTCGCGGTTGCACGTCAGATTCAGGATCTCGAGGACGTGCGACGGCACTTTGGCGCGGAACGTGTCACTCTCGTTGCACATTCCTACGGGCCCCTCCTTGCGGCGTCCTATGCGCTTGCCCATCCCGCACGCGTCCGGCGCATGGTGTTCTTCGGACCGGTGCCTCCGCGGCGCGGAGAATTCTGGAAGCGCTTTGCGGCAAGCATGAATACGCGTATGGACAGTATGGCGGGAAAGCGCCTCGCCGATGCAGGACGTCGGCTCGCTGACACGACGGCAGACGTGCACCTGGCGTGTCGCGATTTCTGGGCTGATGCCATGCGCCCGCGCCTGTTCGAGCCGGATCGCTCAATGGCACTCGTGAAATCGAAACTCTGCGCGTCGGACCCGCGTGGCATTCGCTACGGTCTCACGACCACCAATCGGGTCGTGATGGGCTCGTACGGCGACTGGGATCTCCGGCTACAGTTGAGGCGACTCACGGTTCCCACGCTCGTCGTGCACGGCGAGGAGGAAGCCATTCCGATGGACCTGATAGAGGAATGGGTAAGTTCGATGCCGAACGCGCAACTGCTGCGTATTCCACGCGCCGCACACTTCGCGTACGCCGAGCGGCCAGAAATTGTTTGGCCAGCCGTAGAGCGATTCCTCGCCACGCCGTAGGGAACACCTGGGTATTGAGTCGTGCGTCGTGAGTCGAGCACCTGTGTAGCGAGTGCTGCGTCATGAGTCCACTGGACTCACGACTCGTGACTGATGGCTCAGGAGGTAGACTCACAACGCACAACGCACAACGCAGCACTCAGGACTCAGGCTGCAATGCTCAGAGGGTAATCGCGTCCGTTTGGATGCGGCGGAGTCGAGAAGAGGTTGGGAGATCTCCATTAAGCCCTTCTGCAGGGCCTTAACTCTCGGAGCGTAACCGCAGCACGAAACGGCACCCTGATTGCTATCCTATCAGCAGTCATGACCGCCCCATCTCCTTCCCCGGAGCTCGCCACCAGTGTCGAGCTCCCACCCAACCTGCCTGCACGCTTCGCCGAGCTCGAAGCCCGTGCCGGCGCGTCCGCGCTCGCCATCGCCATCGCGGACATCGAAACCGGAGCAACGTTCGGCTACCACGCGGAGCGGTGGTTTCACGCCGCCAGCACCATCAAGGTGGCCATCCTCGCCGGCGTCTTCGGCGCCATTTCGCGCGGGGACCTGTTGCCGCAGTCACGCGTCCACGTCCGCAACCGGTTCCTGAGCGCGTACGACGGTTCGCCCTACCGCGTGCGACTCGACCGCGATGCGAACGTGGACGTCCACCGCGAGATCGGCCGCACGCTCCGCGTGACGGAGCTGTGCGACGCGATGATCACGACCAGCAGCAACCTCGCCACCAATCTCCTGCTGGATCTGGTGGGCCTCGACGCGCTGCAGCGTACGATCGACGGCTTCGGATTGCACGGCATCGACCTCCTGCGCGGCGTGGAAGACGAGCTCGCGTTCGAGCACGGGATCAACAATCAGGTCACAGCGAATGGGCTCGTCGGCTTGCTGCGGCTCATCGGAGAGCAGCGGGTCTTCAGTCCGGAGCTCTCCCAGCAGATGCTCGACATCCTGCTTCGCCAGCAGTTCAACAAGGGGATTCCGGCAGGGCTCCCGAGCGGAACGATCGTAGCGCACAAGACAGGCGAGATTTCCACGATCGCGCACGACGCCGGGCTCATCTACCTCCCCGATCGCAAACCCTACGCACTCGTGGTGCTCACCGAGTGGAACGCATCGGTGACGGGACGCACCGCGCTGATCTCGGCCGCATCGTATGTCGCGTACGATGCCATCGTCGGGGAGCGGGACTGATGACCACTGCCGTGATTGGCGCGTTCCCGCTCCGCCTTGTGGACGGCCGCACCCTCGAGCGTCGCTATCGCGACGCGCTCATGCCCGGCGAAGTCTTGTGCGATCACCGCGGACAGGCGCGCGTGCTGCCACGCTACTTCTACGAAATCACGTCGTGGGAGGAGGCAAAGGACACGTTGCTGTCGCCGCACTTTGCCGCCGCGGAGTTCATTCATACCGACGTGCGGGAGGCCGCGCCCCTGCGCGTGTTCCCGCGTTACGTCCCCTGCGCGATCACGCTCCTCGCGCTCGCACTCGAGCAACTCCGGCAGCAGGTCGGCACGTACATCTACATCGGCGCCAATGGCGGCTACTGCTCGCCGCGCCACGCGCGCGTCGGAGGCGCCTCGCCGCATTGCTGGGGCACCGCCGCCAACATCTACAAGGTCGGCGACACGTACCTCGATTCGCACGAAACCATTTCGCGCTTTTCACGCATCGCGAACGAGGCGCTCCCCACCGCCTGGACACGGCCGCTCGGCCCCGAACTGGCCATGACCGACGATCACCTGCACCTCGATCTCGGCTACGTCGTGCGTGTGCCGCGCGAGGCCGCGGGCGAAACGTATAATCTTCGCATGGCGGGAAACGCGCTATGATCGGGCCCCGCAAAAAAGGCACGCGCCGCGCCGAGCGGGTTGCGCGCGCGGAGAAGTTTGTGGCTGGCGGCGCGCTGCCCGCCATCGGCCTCGAGGCGGAATTCACGACCATCATCGATGGCATCCCGCAGAAGCCGGAAGACGTCTTCGGGTCACCGCGCAATTTCATTCGCGGCCCGCTCATTCATCGAACGGGCCGCTCATATCACCTGCCCACCGGTGGCGCGATCTATTTCGATACCGGCGTCATGGAGATCGCGACGCCGATGATCGAGATTGCGCGTGGCTGCGGCGCACGCGGAACGCGGTCACTGTGGGAAAGCCTGGCATTTCTCCGCACGGAATTGGACGCGTGGGAGGCCAGTACCGGACGGACGGTCAGGCTTGCCGGCTTCAGCGCGCACTACAACGTGTCCTTCGACATTCCCGAGAGCGAGCGCGCGAACGGCCGGACGGTCGAGAAGCTCGCGTATCTACTCACGCATATTCTGGCGGCACCGGTGATGCTGCTCGCGGCGAATCGCCGCTCCACGGGCGTGGGCGTTCGCCCCCGCGGCAATCGCGTCGAGATCACCGCGGATTTCACGCCTGATGCCGTGCTCATGGCGGCCACGGCGACACTGATCGTCGGCATCGCCCGCGAAGTCATGTCCTGGCCGAGTTACTCGCTGGACGAACTGGCACGGCGTGGCATCCCGATGGTGCGCGGATTCGTTCCGGAGAGACACAGTTCGCGCAAGGGATGGGTCGCGAAGTACACCTGCTTCCCCGCCAACCCGTTTACATCAAACGTGAACGATCGGCGCTGGTTCCAGCAGGATGGCGGACGCATGTCGCTTCGCGGAATGGCCGGGCGCACCACGCGCATCTTCTGGGATTCGATTCGCGCGCTTGGCGACTCGATGTCGTTGCACCGTATCGCCGACGTGATGCGCGGACGCGCGGCCTCGTTTCTCGAGCTCGACGATCGCCCGGCGTCGTATGAGGATGTC
>JBKJKH010000115.1:0-12109 GCA_046597595.1 Gemmatimonadaceae bacterium | reverse complement strand
TCGTCGAGCGCGCGCCGAGCGCGAAAGTTGATGCCTTGCGTATCGAATTGCGCGGCGCTGGATGACTGCTGCGCGCCCGCGTACACGTCTCCACGCCAGGTGATCTCGAAGTCCACGAATCCCGCGGCCACGACCGTGGCTTGGAGCTCTGATTCCTCCAGAGCTCCCGCGATTCAGCCTTTCCAGAGGTCGATGTCGCGTTTTGCCGCCGCTGGCACTGGCTTGCCGACGAGAATGTCGCCTATCTGGAGCCGTCCGCCCGGTTTCAGCACGCGCACCATCTCGCGTAGCCCACCCAGTTTGTCGGGAAAGAGATTGAAGACTCCGTTCGAGATGATGACGTCCGCCCATGCATCGGGCACAGGGAGCGCTTCCGCGTAGCCCTCCCGGAACTCGACGTTGGCAAATCCGACTGCCTGCGCGCTCGAGCGGGCGCGCGCGAGCATGGCTGGCGTCATGTCGATGCCGACAACCCGGCCCTCCGCGCCGGTCATGCGCGCCGCGATCAGGCTGTCGATGCCGGCCCCGCATCCGATGTCGACGACCCGCTCGTTGGGCGCGATCGCTCCCATGCGGAAGGGATTTCCCGTTCCGGCAAACGAGGCGATGGACTCCTCCGGGATCCCCTCCAGCCACGCGTCGTCATAGTCGAGCATCCGCGCGAGGGGACGACCAGTGTGAAAGTGGAATCCCTGGGTGGGATCCGACGCTACGGCCGAGTATTCAGCCTGGATCGCTCGCCGAAGCTCGGCGACATCGAGACCTTCGATCGGCCCCGCAGTGTCCTTCGGAAGAACCGGGATCATCGCATCCTCCTGCCAAACGCGGTGAGAACGGGCGCGCGCCTTGCCCGTGAGCAGCTATATCTATTATTCTATCGAATAATAGATTATACTGTCAAGAGCATATGCATCGCGCCTTCAAGGACCCCCTCTACGAACAGTTCGGCCGCATCGGCCACGCCGTCTCGAGCCCCCGCCGCCTCGAGCTGCTCGACCTGCTCGGCCAGGGTGAAAAAACGGTCGAGGACCTCGCCGCACACGCGGCGATGCCGGTCAAGAGTGCCAGCGCGCATCTTCGCATCCTCCGCCAGGCGAGGCTCGTCGAGACGCGACGCGAAGGAACCTGGATCCACTACCGCCTCGCCGGCGACGACGTCCAGGTCTTCCTTCGCGCGTTGCAGGCGCTGGCCCGCCACCGACTCGCCGAAGTCGAGCAGGTCACCGCGCTCTTCCTCACCAGCCGGGACGAGCTCGACCCGGTAACCCTTCCCGAGCTGCGCCGCCTCATGCGCAGAGGTGAAGCGACGCTCGTTGATGTGCGTCCGCGCGACGAATACGAGGCCGGGCACATTCCCGGCGCACTGTCGATCCCGGTCGCCGACCTCAAGCGGCGGCTCGCCGAGTTGCCGAAGTCAAAGGAAGTCATCGCGTACTGCCGTGGACCGTACTGCGTGTTCTCGCTGCAAGCCGTAACGCTCCTCCGCCGTCGCGGCTACCGTGCACGGCGCGCGGAAGCCGGCGTGGCGGAGTGGCACGCCGACGCGCGTTAGGGTGGCGACCGCACCGCCGGTTCCCGGCCTGAAGGAGAACTGGCGACAATTCTCCCTGCTCGTGCTGGTGAATGCGTTCGTGGGCGCGATGATCGGACTCGAGCGCACCGTGCTCCCGCTGCTCGGCGAACAGGAGTTCGGCGTGGCATCCAGGAGCGCCGTGCTCTCCTTTATCGCGACGTTCGGGCTGGTGAAGGCGATCAGCAATGCGGTCGCCGGCCAGCTCGCCGACCGCGTCGGTCGCAAGCGCGTGCTGATGGCAGGATGGATCGTCGCCATTCCGGTGCCCTTCATCATGATGGCCGCGCACGACTGGCGCTGGATCATTCTCGCGAACGTGCTGCTCGGCGCGAATCAGGGACTCGCGTGGTCTGCGACGGTCATCATGAAGATCGACCTCGCCGGTCCGGCACGGCGCGGGCTCGCCATGGGGCTGAATGAGTTCGCGGGTTACCTTGCCGTCGCGCTGTCGGCGTACGCGACGGGATACATCGCCAGCCGGTTCGGCCTCCGGCCCGAGCCTTTCTATCTTGGCGTCGCGTTCCTCGCGCTCGGGGCGGGAATCTCCCAGCTGTTCATTCGCGAGACCCGTGCGCCCCCACCCCCGGGCGCGCCGTCGCTGCCTCTGTCACTCGCTGCGCTGTTCACCCGCGGTCAGCGACGGACTCGCTCGCTCTTCACGGTGAATCAGGCCGGGCTCGTCAACAACCTGAACGACGGCGTTGCATGGGGGCTGTTTCCGCTCTTCTTCGCGAGCATGGGGCTCGGCGTGCGGGAGATCGGGCTGCTCGCGTTCATCTATCCTGCGACCTGGGGCGTCGCACAACTTGTTACGGGAGCGGCGAGCGACCGCATCGGCAGAAAGATACTGATCGGTGCCGGCATGTTCCTGCAGGGCGCGGCGCTCCTGGGCATCGTCCTCGTGGATGAGCTGGGACCCTGGATGCTCCTGAACGCGGCGCTCGGGCTGGGAACGGCGATGGTGTATCCCACGCTGCTCGCCGCGGTCGGTGACGTGACGGAGTCCGCGTCGCTGGCCTCCGCGGTGGGTGCGTATCGCTTCTGGCGGGACCTTGGCTATGTCGTAGGAGCGTTAGGCGCCGGGGCAGTCGCGGATACATTCAGCCTCCGCGCGGCGATCGCGGCGACGGGCGTTGTCACCGGCGCCTCGGGGGTGGTAGTAGCGCTTTTCATGCGCGAGTCCCGTCGACCGGCACTCACTTCCGGATCTTGATTGGTGATAGCAGAACGCGCGCGATAGCAGTCGCGATGTCGGCCGGCCGCGCATCGTCGCCGTTCGTGAGCACAATGATCGTTGTTCGCTCGGCATGGAAACGGGCCAGCTCTGCGCGAAATCCGGGCAACGAGCCGCCGTGGTGAACGCGCGCGCGGCCGTCGAGCGAGTCGAGGACCCACCCGAAGCCGTACGCGGTCGTGGTGCCATCGGTGAGCGGCGCTCGCGTCCACATCGCCTTGCGCGCGGTTGTGCTCAGCAGCGCATTGGTGTCCAGCGCAACCGCCCACTTCGCGAGATCGGCAACAGTGGATGAGAACGCACCGCTGGGCCGCACGGCGACATAGTCGGCTGCGTCACGGGACGCTGTGTCGGCCCAGACATATCCGCGCGCGGCGCCGATGGCCCGGTTGGTCGTCGTCGTCGACGTCATGCCTAACGGCTGAAAAATCCGCTCAGCGAGAAACACGTCCCAGGGCGATCCGGAAACGCGGGTGATGACATCGGCGAGCGCGAAATAGCAGACGTTGCAGTACTGATACTTGCTCCCGATTGGGAAATCGAGTGGCCGTGTGAACGCCGACTGTACGACGATGGAATCGTGTTGGGGCTGCATCGCACTGAAGGCGGGTCCCTCTCGCAGCACGCCCGACGTGTGTGAGAGAAAATGCCGCAGCGTAATGCCACGCCAGTGCTCGGGCGTGCCGGCGTAGAATCGACTCACCGAGTCCTCGTAGCGCAGCTTGCCGTTCTCGGCGAGCAGCACGATGCCGGCGGCGATGAACTGCTTGCTGACCGACCCGATCTTGAACACGGTCTGCGGTGTAGCCGGCACGCGGCGCTCGATGTCCGCGAACCCGTATCCTTGCGCGCGCACGATCTTGCCGTCACGCACGACCGCGATCGCAACCCCGGGGATGTGTCGCGCCGCCATCGCGCTGGCGACGAGCCTGTCGACGGTATCAGGACTGGCTGGCGCCTGCGCGGAAAGTGATGCCGCACAGAGGAGGACCAAAAGCAAGGCGCGCGTTTTCATACGGGTCATGGCTGGAAGATGTCGACGGCTAGGATCGAACGAGCCTCCTGTACGCCACGCGATGCGGCTGGTCCGCATCCACGCCCTTCCGCTTCTTCAGGTCTTCCTTGTACGACTGGTAGTTCCCCTCGTGCCACACCACTTCCGAATTCCCCTCGAACGCCAGGATGTGCGTCGCGACGCGATCCAGAAACCACCGGTCATGGGTGATGATCACGGCACAGCCAGCAAAATCCAGCAGCGCTTCCTCGAGTGCACGCAACGTGTCGACGTCGAGATCGTTGGTTGGTTCGTCGAGCAGGAGGACGTTGCCGCCCTCCATCAACGTCTTCGCGAGATGCAGGCGGTTGCGCTCGCCACCCGAAAGCAGTGACACCTTCTTCTGCTGGTCGGTGCCTCGGAAGTTGAAACTCGAGAGGTAGGCGCGGCTGTTCAGTTCCCTGTTGCCCACCTGGATCTGCTCGAGCCCGCCCGAGATCTCCTGCCAGGCGCTCTTGTTCCCGTCGAGCGTGCGCTGCTGATCGACGTACGCGAGCTTCGCCGTCTCACCCACTTCGAGCTTGCCGCCGTCGGGCTTCTCCTGCCCGGTGATCATGCGGAACAGCGTCGTCTTGCCCGCACCGTTAGGCCCGATGATGCCGACGATGCCGCCGCGCGGCAGCGAGAAGTTCATGTCGTCGAAGAGCAGCTTGTCGTCATACGCCTTCCGCACACCCTTGGCGTTCACGACGTCATTGCCGAGCCGCGGCGGCGGCGGAATGACAATTTCATTCTGCGAGACCTTCTCGAACTGGCTCTCGCTCGCAAGCTGCTCGTACTGCTGCACTCGCGCCTTGCTCTTCGCCTGACGCGCACGCGGCGCGAGTCGCACCCACTCCAGTTCGCGCTCGAGCGTCCGCTGCCGCGCGCTTTGCGTCTTCTCTTCCACCGCGAGACGCGTGCGCTTCTGGTCCAGCCAGCTCGTGTAATTCCCTTCCCACGGGATCCCCTTGCCCCGATCGAGTTCGAGAATCCAGCCCGCGACATTGTCGAGGAAGTAGCGATCGTGCGTCACGGCCACCACGCACCCGGGGAACTCGGCGAGATGCCGCTCGAGCCACGCCACCGAGTCCGCGTCCAGATGGTTCGTCGGCTCGTCGAGCAGCAGCATGTCCGGCTCCTCCAGCAACACGCGACACAGTGCAACCCGTCGCTTCTCGCCACCCGACAGGCTCTTCACGTCCGCATCAGCAGGAGGCAGCCGCAGCGCGTCCATCGCGATCTCGATCTTGTTGTCGAGGTTCCACAGATCGTGCGCATCGATGTACTCCTGCACACGCGCCTGCTCGGCCAACAGCTTCTCCATCGCGTTGTCGTCCATCGGCTCGCCGAAGGCCATGGAGATGTCGTTGAAGCGGTTCAGCATGCCGCGCTGGTGCTTGACCGCCTCTTCGACGTTGCCGCGCACGTCCTTGGACTCATCAAGTTGCGGCTCCTGCGCCAGGTAGCCGATGCGCGTGCCCTTGGCGGCCCACGCTTCACCCTGAAACTCCTGGTCGACCCCCGCCATGATGCGCAGCAGCGAGGACTTTCCCGCGCCATTGGCGCCGAGGACGCCGATTTTCGCGTCGGGGTAAAACGACAGCCAGATATCGTCGAGAATGATCCGGGCCGGCGCTACAACTTTGCGCAGGCCCTTGATCACGTATATGAACGGAGGCGGCATCGGTGGTATTGGAGCCGGCGACGCTTGGCCGCGGCTATTTCTGGAGTTGGCACGGCGTTGCGGGACGACGCGCCGTGAATAGAGTCCCGAAAGCTAACGATTCTTGCCTCCCCGCCGTAGGTCCGCCGCGGACGTCACGAAACAGCCTTTTACCACAGAGGGCGCGGAGGACACGGAGGAACTTTCCGCGAAGGCGAGATGGAGAGCGGGCGCCGCGGAGAACAGTTTGTTGGTTTTCCTCCGCGTCCTCCGTGCCCTCTGTGGTTCATTGCTCTTTGGCCCAGGCGCGAATCGCGTGAGCCTTGGTCGCACCGCAGATGCTAACGGTTCTTGACCGCCCGCCGTAATTCCGGTTAGCGTCCGGTCGCGCTCCCCTTTCGTTCATATAGAGGCCACAATGAAGCGTTTCCTGTTTCTGCTGGTTGCTGCTTCCACCGCCGGTTCCCAGTCCAATACGGGCACGCCGATCCGTCCGATGACATTCCTGGACGTCCAGCAACTCCGCCAGCTGGGTGCGCCCGCGCCAAGTCCGGATGGTAAATGGCTCCTGCACACGGTGTCGTACGCCGATTGGAAGGAGGCGAAGCGACAGACCGACATCCATATCGTCTCTCTCGAGCGCGGAGTCAGCACGTCTCGCCAGCTCACGTTCACGAAAGACAGGAACGAGACTTCGCCGCAATGGGCGAAGGACGGGTCGTTCTTCGTATTCGCCTCGAACCGTGAAGCACCCGCCGCGAGCGCGAACCAGAACCAGCTGTACCTGATGAAGCCGGACGGCGGCGAGGCACGGCGCATCACCGATGCGAAGGACGGCGTCGCCAACTATGCGTTCAGCCGCGACGGACAGTGGCTCGTCTATCGCGCGGGAAAGTCAGGCGAGGAGCAGTTGCACCGGCTGCCGGTCGCCGGTATCGATTCCGCAAAAGCGACAGCCCTCACCAAACAGACGGCAGGCATCGGACTCTGGCGCTGGGCACCTGACAGCAAGCGCATTTACTTCATCACTGCCGATACCGCCGACGCAGACGAGAAGGCGCGCGCCGACAAGAAGTTTACCGTCAACGTGCGCAACGCCGAGGCGCCCACGTCGAGCCTGTGGTCGCTGGACGTGGACGCTGCGAAGTCCACGCGCCTCACGCGTGACACGTCCATCACCGTCTCCGGTTTTGACATCTCCCCCGACGGTGCGTGGCTGGGCTTCGAGGGGACCTCATCCGATCGCTACAAGCGCAACATCACCGAGCAGAGTATCAACGCCGACCTGTACCTGCTCGAGACAGCGACCGGCCGCATCGAGCGGCTCACAAACAACGTCGAAGTGGGCGAGAGTTCGCTCAGCTTCTCTCCCGATTCGAAGTGGATGGCCTTTTCCGCGCCGAATGACCTCACGCAGTACACGATGCAGAATGACCGCGTGTACCTCCGTCGCGTAGAGGACCGCAACGGCCAGTGGCGGAAGCTCGGCGCAGCCCTTGATGGTGACCTGACCGTCGGTTTCTGGGCGAAAGACGGCCGCACGATCTTCTTCAATGAAGGAGTCGGTGCGACCAACCAGCTCATGGCGCTCGACATCGCCGCCGACAAGGTGAGACAGGTGAGCAACGTCAAGGCCTCGCTGCTCGTCACCCGCGACGCGGACACGGGCACGTTGCTCCTCACCTACAGTGATCCGCGCACGCCGCCGACATGGTTCACGGTCTCGTCGCCGGAGCAGATTGCGACCCGCGCGCTATGGCGGCAACTCACCGATGTGAATCCGCAAGTGAAGTCATTCGCCCTCGGTGAAGAAGAAGAGATATGGTGGACTTCTGCCGATGGAAAGAAAGTGGGGGGAGTTCTCGTGAAGCCGGTGGGTTATCGGGCGGGACAGCGCTATCCGCTCCTCGTCGCGATGCACGGAGGGCCAGCGTCCGCTGACGTGCTGAGTTTCAACGGCGGCTACGGAGCGCAGGTCTATGCAGGCCAGGGGTGGGCGATTCTCAAGCCCAACTACCGGGGCTCCACCAACTACGGCGAGGCGCACAAGACCGACATCGTCGGGAATTACTTCCAGAAGGGCTACGAAGACATCATGACGGGAGTGGACCACCTGGTCGCCACCGGGATCGCCGACGGCTCGCGCATGGGCGCTCTTGGCTGGAGCGCCGGCGGACACTGGTCCAACTGGATTCTCACCCACACGGACCGCTTCAAGGCCATCAGCACCGGTGCCGGGACGACGAACTGGCTTTCGATGTACGCGCAAAGCGATGTCCAGCGGAACCGGCAGTTTTACCTCGGCAACAAGCTGCCGTATGATGATTTCGACGCGTACTGGAACCAGTCGCCCATCAAGTACATCCGGAACGCGAAGACTCCAACGATGATCCACGTTGTGGACGGCGACCCGCGCGTCCCTCGGCCGCAATCCGAAGAGCTGCACATGGCACTCAAGCGCCTGGGTGTGCCGACCGAGCTGTTCGTCTATCCGGGGCAGACACACGGCATTCCGGATGCGCGCAACCAGTATGTGAAGTCGGTGGCCGAGAAGGCGTGGATGGACTATTACGTGCTGGGCAGCGGCAGGAAGTTCGGCTGGCGCGACGTGCTGAAGTCGCTCGAGGAAGAGGACAAGGCGAAGGAATCGCTCAAGGCGGTGGATACAACATACCGGCCGTAACGACGTAGCTTTCACCGATGATATTCGACTTTACGACGGACCTTGCGACGCGACCGCTCGCTGCGATCCCGATCTGCTTCCTCGCGGGCGTGCTCACGAGCTTCACGCCCTGCGTCTACCCGATGATTCCGATCACCGCCGCGCTCGTAGGCGGGCAATCGGTCGCGGTGGGCGACGAGCCGGCACCACCAAAGAATTTCCGGCGTGCCTTGCTGCTGACCTCGCTTTATGTGCTTGGACTCGCGCTGGTCTACTCGCTGCTTGGGCTCTTTGCGGGACTCTCGGGGAGTCTCTTTGGAACCATCAGCTCCAATCCGTGGTTGTATCTGGTGATGGCGAACGTGCTGCTGCTGGCTGCACTGGCGCTATTGGATGTGCTGCCCATCCGGCTCCCTGCGAGCCTGATGCAGCGCGCCGCGACGGCAGGAACGGCAGGGCGCGGTTCAGGTGCATTCGTGATGGGCGCAATGAGCGGACTGGTTGCTGCGCCGTGTTCCGCTCCCGTCATGGCAGCGGTGCTCACGTGGGTCTCGACGACAAAGAGCGCTACGCTCGGTTTCGCGTACCTGTTCGCGTTCTCTCTTGGCATGTGTACGCTGCTGGTCGTCGTCGGCCTGTCGGCGGGGACAGTGGGACGGCTACCACGCGCTGGTGCGTGGATGCTCGTGGTGAAGAAAGTGTTTGCCTTCGTCATGATTGGCGTGGCGGAGTACTACCTGATTCAGGCTGGAAAGGGATTTCTGTGAAATTTTCTCGAATCGTCGTGCTGCTGCTCGCACTGGCTGTCACAGCACCACTCGCCGCGCAGGACGTTGGCATTCGCCTCGGCGCCGTGCCCGCGGCATCGACCATCCAGTCACTCACTGGCCAGAGCGTCAACCTCGCAAAGTGGATCGGCAAGACACCGATGGTGATCGAGTTTTGGGCAACGTGGTGCGAGAACTGCCACGAGCTCGAGCCCGCGATGATCGCTGCGGCGAAGAAGCATGCGAAGACGGTGAAATTCCTGGGCGTCGCAGTATCCGTGAACCAGTCGCCGACGCTCGTGGCGCGGTATGCGAAGAAGCACGCACTCCCGTTCGAGATCCTGTACGATCGTCGAGGGGATGCCACGGAGGCGTTCGACGTGCCGGCAACGTCGTATGTCGTCGCGCTCGATCGGACCGGGAAAGTCGTCTACACCGGCGTTGGAGCGAAGCAGGATATCGAAGCCGCGGTCCGCAAAGCCCTCAAATAAAGGCTCGCCCGCGGCCAGGCGCCGCGCGTCACAATGAGCAATGATCCTGCCCGCATCCTTCTCGCAGATGCCGACGCGTTTTTCGTCGCTGTCGCGCGGATGGTGGATCCCGAGGGTGCGGGCCGGGCCGAGCTCCTGATCGTTGGCGGATCGGCGACGGGGCGTGGGGTGGTATGCTCTGCATCGTACGAAGCGCGTCGGTTCGGCGTGCGCTCGGCCATGCCAGTATCGCGGGCACTCCGCCTCTGCCCGAAAGCGATGGTTGTCCCTGTGCCACGCGGCATCTGCTCGACGAAGCATCACGAGATTCGCACGGTGCTCGAGCGGTGGGCACCCGTCGTCGCGCCCGCGAGCATCGATGAGTGGTATTGTGATCTCCGGGGAACGGAGGCGCTCTACCAGCAGCCCTTTGTGGAAACAACGCGGGACATCCGTGACGCCGTGCTCCGCGAGACGGGGCTTTCCGTTTCCTTCGGCGGTGGCAGCAACCGCTTGATAGCCAAGCTTGCTGTCGAAGTCGCCAAGCCGCGGCCGGGGACTGGTGCAACAGGCGTGTACATCGTCGAAGGCGGTGACGAAGGTGCCTTCATGCAGCGGTTTGCGCTGGCGGATATTCCCGGTGTCGGCCCGAAGTCACAGGTCCGTCTGGCGAAACTTGGGTTGATGACGGTTCCGGATCTCCTCGCGCAGGATTTGCCGACGCTCGCGCGCTGGCTCGGAGAACATGAAGCGCGGTGGCTCCACGATCGCGCGCGCGGCATTGGTAGCGATGAGGTCGGGACGGCGGGCGACGCGAAGCAGATCAGCCGCGAAGAGACGTTTCCGGTGGACATCAACGACGACACTGCGCTCGAACACGAGTTGCACGCGCTGTCGTCGCGCGCGACGGCCGACCTGCGCGACGACGGGCTGCGCTCGCGCACGATTACCGTGAAGCTCCGCGATGCCGACTTCACGACGCGTTCCGCATCACGGACGCTGCCAGAGGCGGTGGAGTCTGACCGCGCCGTATTCGAGGTTGCCCGCGATCTCCTGCGCTCCTTGCGGGCCAGGCGGCGCGTGCCTTCGCGGCTCATCGGTGTCGCGCTTTCTTCTCTCGGCGATCTTGGCGGGCGACAGTTGGCGCTCTTCGACGGCGTGGGCGCTGTGGGTGATGAGTCGGAGCGGGATCGCCAGGTATCGCGCGCGCTCGATTCTGTGAGAAAGCGGTTTGGCAGCGAAGCTCTTTCCCTTGGAAGGACAACTGAGGCGGAAAACGCTCCCCGAAATACAACACCTGAGTCCTGAGTGTTGAGTTGGCGATGAGTCGTGAGTCGACCTCCCGAGTCGTGCGTCATGGGTCGCGAGTTTACTCTGAGTGATGAGTCGTGAGTTGGGTTCGACTCGCTACTCAAGACTCAGGTTCTGGACGCACGACTCATCACGCACGACTCACGACTGCAGAAACAGAATCCTCGGGGTTGGCGGCACGCCAACCCCGAGGGCTTCTGTTTTTGCTACCTCGTGACGGCCGCCACAAAACGCTCCACCGCGTACAACACGATCTGGCCGCACGGCCCGGCAATGAAATAGTCGCACCCGTGCGTGGCCCATGGTGGCGTGACCAGCACGTGGGGGCGCTTCGCGGCCGCGAGGCGTGCGTCGAGTCGGCGCACGTGCTCCGTGAACACCAGCTCGTCGCCTTCGCCGTGAATCAGCAGCGTCGCCGGCGTTCCAGCGTCGATGTATGAAAGAGGGGAGGCGTCATCGTAGCGATCGCCGGCGGACGCGGGTGAACCGCCAAGAAACTCCTCGAGGACGCGTGTGCTGTTGAGGACTCGCGGGTTCGTGGGATTCGCATATCCCCAGCGCAGGTCGATCACGGGGTACAGGCCAACCACGCCGCGAATGGACGGATCGCGATCTGCATACGCCGACAGCAGCGCCAGGTGGCCACCGGCGGAACGGCCGATCAGGACGATGCGAGTAGTATCGATGCCGAGTGAGGTACCACGCTGCTCGAGGTACACGATGGCGCGGCGTACGTCTTCCCGCGCGGCAGGATACTGGAACTGCGGCGCAAATCGATAGGACACCGCCGCCACGGCGTACCCCCGCGCGGCGAGATACTCCCCGAGCTCCGCAAGATCCGCACGGCTTCCGCTATGCCACGAGCCGCCGTGAATCACGACAATGAGTGGCGCTGGCTTTGCCGCAGGGGCAATAAAGTCCATGCGCAGCGAATCACCATTCGCCGCCGCATACGACAATGTTTGCCGTCGTGCGTGCAGTGGCACTCCGGTAAGCAAGGTCGAGAACTGCACCGGCTTCCGTCGCGCGGGCGCACCCGGCATTGTGCGCGGAGTGGTATCACCCACCGTTGCCAGCCGAGCGGGTAGCGCCCCGCCAAGGAGCACGCCTTGGAGCACAGGCTTCAGGAGCACGAGTCCCGCGACGAGGGAGACACCAATTGTCGCCCGCTGTGCACGGCCGCCCCGGGCGCTTTTCATCATCAGTCCGATCGCCACGAAGCTGAACGCCAGCAGCGCGAACCAGTGTCCCTGCTCCCGCGCCAGAATCTCCAGCTTCCAGAGCAGGGTAGTCTGCGCAGGCACCACCACGAGGAGCCCAGCAACCGTGACGACAACGGCCACGAGCACCTGCAACGCGACACCGGCGATCCGAACGGTCATCCAGTCACCTC
>JBKJKH010000314.1:0-3708 GCA_046597595.1 Gemmatimonadaceae bacterium | reverse complement strand
CGCGCGCTGAAGGAGTTCGCCGATCTCAGCCCGGACCAGGACGACATCCGCCTCATGCTGGCGGACCAGCTCTCCCGGCAGGGGAAGAAGGACGAGGCGCTCGAGCAGTTCCAGAACTTGTTGGACAAGTACGATTCTGAAGGCCGCCAGTTGGAAGCGCGGGCGACTGTCGATCGCATGAAGGCGATTGCCCCAGATGCCGATCCGCAACCCTCGGGACAGCAGCGCCATCGCAAGTCGACCGACCTCGTCTTTCTGGATCTCAGCGCGGACGACTCGCCACGAAAGTCTGGCGCGCAGCCGGCCGAGGCAACGCCCGAGCCCGTTGCGCCCGCCGCTTCGGGGCTCGAGGTCACCTCAGTCACCCAGGCGTCGTCGCCGGAGCCAGCGCCGCTGGATGGTCTCGAAATCACGTCGTTCGGGACGGACACGGAACCTTCCCGAGCCGACCGCCCGTCAGTGCAGTTCTTTGATGTGCATGCGGCCGGTGATGCGACGGAGCTCGACCTGCACGATCACGAGGAGGAACCGGCGGCGCCACCGGCCCCCCTCGATCTCGACTTCGCCGCCGCAGAAGAGGCGAGCGCGGGAAGTGAGGGAGTCGTCGGCGACCTGCCGATGCTCGATACGAGCAGCGAAGCGCCGGCGTCGGGCAATGAGCTGACGTTCATCAGCACCGGCGAGGAAGCGAGACCGTCCGGCGCGTTGAGCGGCCTCCCGCTGGTGAACGACGACGTGCCCGACACCACGAGCGCCGATATCAGCTTCATCGATCTTGGCGCGTCTCCGGCAGACGGCCAGTCGATCGAGCTGGACGTTTCCGACACGCTTGCCGCGGACGTGCGGCCCGCCGACTCGGCGCCTGTGGACGTGGCGCCTGCAGAGCCGGCGCCTGACAACGCGGCTGCTGCGGATGCCCCGCCTTCCCGCGCGTCCGGACGCATGTCGGGCACGTTCATCGCTCGCACGTCGCTGGTGATGCCAACGGTGGACCTGACGCCGGACGCAATCGCGGCCGCGCTCGAATCCCAGTTGCCGGAACCGGCGGAGACGGAATTCAATGCGTACGCCGACACCGTCGCGGACGAGCCGCTGCTCGCTGGTCTCGCGGGATCCGAAGACACACCGGCAGACGTCAACGTCGTCGTCGAAACGCCATATGACTTGTCGCGCGTCCCGCGAAAGTCGACATCGATTCTCGCGCGGTCGGTCGAAGGGCTGCTCATAAGCGTCGAGATCCGTCCTGACGACTGGGGCCTCCGCCGTACGCTCGGCGAGGCACTGCTCGAGGACGGGGAGCGCGAGCGTGGGCTTGTGGAACTCGACGCAGCGATGGTGGGCTTCGAGAAAGCCGGTGAGCTCGACACGGCGCGCGCGGTCGCGGACGAAATCGTACGGGTGAACGCCGATTCCATTCGCCACCTGCAGAAGCGCGTGGAGTATGCGTTCCGCGCCAGCGATCGCCCGCGTCTCGCGGAGTGCTACGGCGAACTGGCCGATGCCATGCTGCGCACGGGGCAGACCGACAAGGCCAGGTCGGTCTACCAGCGTGTCCTGGAGTTGAATCCGGACGACATCCGAGCACAGGCAGCGCTGAGTTCGTTTGTCGAGGCAGCACCATCGGTGCCCGAAGCGCCCGCGCCTTCGCGCCCGAGCGTCAGCACATCGCGCCGCAGTTCAACGAATGTCGAGAAGCCCGCCGCGGCCGCGCCTGCACCCAGCAAGTCGGCGAAGGCCGCCGAAAGCGACGATGGCTTCATCGATCTCGGCGCCTGGTTGCGTGAGGATGAAGTCGCGAAGGACACGCGGATGGTCGTCGCCGAAGAAGAGCCAACCGGTGACGAGGAAGCGGACTTCCAGGACATGCTCAAGAAGTTCAAGCAGGGCGTGTCCGAGAACGTCGACGATGAGGATTATGCGAGCCACTATGACCTCGGCGTCGCCTACAAGGAGATGGGTCTCCTGGACGAGGCAATTTCCGAGTTCCAGAAGGCGCTTCGCGCTCCCGACCTGAAGGTGCGATGCTATGAAGCACTCGGGCAGTGCTTCATCGAGAAGGGCCAGCACCAGATTGCGACCACTATCCTCTCGCGCGCGCTGGTCGAGAAGAGCATGGATGACGCGCAACTCATCGGCGTGTTGTATCTGCTCGGAAACGCCAGCGAAGAGCTGAAGAAGCCGGACGACGCACTGAATTACTACAATCGTGTTTTCTCGGTGGACATCCAGTTCCGTGACGTTGGCGAGCGGATCAACGCGTTGGAGAAGGTGGGCCGTTGACGACTGCCGCCCGCGTTCGCGTGGAGAGTGGGCAGGCGCTGCGCGAGATTCAGGCGCCGGTGCGCGAGCGCCTCGACGACGTCGCGGCTGAGATGTGGCGCCTCGTCGCGGACGAGATCCCGCTCGTGCAGGATGTCAGTCAGCACCTGATGGCGATGAAGGGCAAGATGTTTCGGCCCACGCTGGTCCTGCTCGCGAGCATGACCGACGGGGGGAGCGATCGGCGGGCGACGCTGATGGGGGCGGTGGCGGAACTGATCCATCTGGCGACGCTGGTGCATGACGACGCCGTCGATCATTCGGTGCTCCGCCGGGGCATGCCCACGGTGAACGCGCTGTACAGCCATCAGGTGTCGATCATCTTCGGAGATTTTCTCTATTCACGCGCGCTGCTGTCGCTCGTGAAGGATGGAGATCTCGAGGCCCTCCGGATCTTTACCGCCGCGTCCAACGAACTCTCCCTCGGCGAGATCCGGCAGCTGGCGGCGATCGACGCGCTTGCGTTCTCCGAGGCCGACTACGACGCGCTGATCCGCGCGAAGACGGCATCGCTCTTTCGCGCGGCGTGCGAAGTCGGCGCGCTGTGCGGCGCGCAGCGACATCTCGCCGCGCTGTCGCGGTTCGGCGAACGGCTGGGCATGGCGTTCCAGGTCGCTGATGACTTGCTCGACTACACGGAAGAGCAGGCGACCATCGGCAAGCCGTCCGGGCTCGATCTCAAGGAACACAAGATGACGTTGCCGCTGATCGCCGCATTGCGGCGGATGTCGCCCGCGGCGCGGCAACGGGTGGAGGCGCTCTTCTCGAGCCCTCAGCCGCAGGACAGCGATATCGCGGAGGTCATTGCGCTCGTCGGCGATGCCGGGGGCATCGATTACGCCCGCCGTCGCGGAGATGAATTTGCCGAGCAGGCAGAAGAAGCGCTGGCTGGACTTCCCGAGTCGTCGGCGCGTGCTGCGCTGAGCGACACGATTGCTTACGTCATGGACAGGCGCTGGTAACGATGGCCGATCCACGTGGCTCCGCAAAACACCGCCCGCTGTTTCACACGATCGTGCTCGCCGTCGGCTTCATTGTCGGTGGCTTCATGACGCAATTTGCCCGAAGCTTCCTGCCGGTCGGCGCGGTGAAGGAATTCCTCACGACAGGGGTGACCCCTTCGTTCGGGCCGTTGCAAATCGACCTCGTTATCCTCAAGTTCGCTGTAGGCCCCGTGGCGATGGACGTGTCACTGCTGAGCCTGCTCGGCGTTTTAATCGCGTATCTCATCGCCCGCACGCTCTTCTAGAGCGCGGCTCAGGAGTGCATTCATGCCATTTGGAAATCTTGGGTTCGGCGAGATTCTCGTTATCCTCGTCATCGTCTTGTTGCTCTTCGGAGCCAAGCGCATTCCAGAGATCGCGGGCTCGATGGGGAAGGGCATCCGCG
>JBKJKH010000508.1:0-4058 GCA_046597595.1 Gemmatimonadaceae bacterium | reverse complement strand
TGCCGCTTTCGCTGCTCGTGAATGATTCACGGACCGTCGAGCGTGGTGGCGCGCGCCTCACGATCGCCGGCACTGGTGATCCTGCGGCCGGCCCGGGTGGCGACTCCGCGCGCGGCGCGGTCAATATCCCGCGTACGCTCGCGAGCATTCCTGCCGACACATTCATTGTCGCGCTTGCACACAATCCCGCGCTCTGGCCTCCGCTCGCCGATGCGGGTGTGCATCTCACGCTCAGCGGCCACACGCACTGGGGGCAGTTTGCGTTTCCTTCACGCAACTGGAGCCTCGCCTCGCTCTTCCTCGATTTCGCGATGGGTTGGTACCGCCGCGGCGCTTCGCTGCTCTGGATCAATCCGGGCACGGGCTACTGGGGCATCCCTTTCCGCATTGGCGCGTATGCGGAGGTGACAGTACTCGTGCTTCGCAGAACGGATGGTGAGGCGAGCATCAGGGAGATGGGATACGAGCGGGCGGGAAGCTGAGCCGACCAGTGTTGAACAGTCGCTTGACTGGCGGTTACTGCGATGCCAGTGCTGGTTGCTTGCGCCGCGCGGCATCGAGTTCAGCCAGGAGTAGTGCTCCCGTAAAAGGCTTCTGGATCAGTATCTCGTCCTTTTCGAGTGCTTCATCTGGAGACGGCGCGCCGTAGGTGTATCCGGACATGAACACCACTGGGAGGTCGCATCGCTGATGACGCAGGCGTCGCGCAAGCTCGGGGCCACCCATTTCCGGCATGCGAACATCCGACAGCACGACATCGATCCGGCTACCGTGCTCAGCCCACACCAGCAGCGCATCCCCTCCATGTTTTGCTTCCAGCACCGTGTAGCCGCCACGCTCGAGAATTCGACGCGCGACTGACCGGACCAGCGCTTCATCCTCGACGAGCAATACCGTTCCGCCACTCTGGGTGATCGGTGCGAACTCACCGCTCACTGCTCGTTCATTGCCGGAGGCGCTCGCTCCTGTTGCCGGGAGCCACAGGGTAAATCGCGAGCCGCGCCCGACTGCACTCTCGATCTGAATGCGTCCACCACTTTGCGTCACGATGCCGTAAACCGTTGACAGCCCAAGCCCCGTACCGCGGCCCAGTGGCTTTGTGGTGAAGAACGGCTCGAACGCACGGCGTTTCGTCGCCTCGTCCATCCCTTCGCCAGTATCGAGTACGGAAATGACGGCATACGAGCCTGCGGGGAGCGCGTCGGCGTCGCCGCTTGCGGCCTGGGTGACGACTTCCCCCCTGGTTTCAATTGTGATCGTACCGCCCTGAGGCATCGCATCGCGTGCATTGAGCGCGAGGTTCATTACCACTTGCTCGAGTTGGCCCACATCCGCATTCAGCGGAGGCGTCGCGCGGTCACATTCGGTGATGAGCGCGATGCGATCGCCAAGCAGGCGACGGAGCATCGCGTCAATGCCACCAATAACCCGCGCGAGTTCCACGCGCTGCGGTTTGAGAATCTGCTTGCGACTGAACGCCAGAAGCTGTCGCGTGAGTGTCGCAGCACGGTCTGACGCATTGACGATCTGCTCGAGATCATTGCGTATCGAATCGCCGCCCGCGAGGGACGTCACTTCCTCGAGCACGAACGCGGCGTGGCTCGTTATGACCATGAGAAGATTGTTGAAGTCATGTGCGACGCCGCCCGCCAATTGACCAACGGCCTCCATCTTCTGCGACTGGCGGAGCTGGTCCTCGAGAGCAACCTGTGATGTGATGTCACGCGAGTTCACGACAATCCCGTTTATGGCCGGATAGTCGAGGAGGTTCCGACCCGTCGACTCGAGCGAGCGCCAACTTCCGTCCTTGTGCATGTAGCGATGCCGAACGACGCGCGTCGTACCCGGCGCGGAGAGAATCGCTGCGAGGGCCTGAGCGACTGCCGGACTGTCGTCGGGATGCACGAGATCTGTCATCCTGTGTCCAAGGGCTTCTTCCACCGTGTATCCCAGGACACCCTCGTTCGAGGGACTGACCCAGAGCGTGGTGCCGTCTGCCGCAAAGATCGAAACGACCTGCGAGGCCTGTTCGATCATCGACCGAAAGCGTTCTTCACTGGCGCGAACAGCGTGATTCAACTCTTGATTGAGCATTGCGCTCGCGAGCAACGACGCCATCGCTTCGAGAACCTGGACGTCGGACTCGTCATACCGATTCGTGCTGTAGCTTTGAATCGAGATGACGCCAAGCACGCGCGCTTCCGCAATGATAGGCGTTCGAATTGCCGATTCTGACTTACGGCTGGAACCGACAGGCAAAGCGTAAAAGCCTGCTGAATCTGCGGCGCCCGTCGTCACGAATGATTTGCGCTCGCGCACCACTTGCTCACTCAATGTTCCACGAATTGGTATCGTGTTGTGCCCCTCACCCGCAGGTGCGCCGTCGTGGAAGCTGTCCGCAAAGTGCAATGCCTCTGTCGCAGGATCGTAGGTGGCAAAGGTGAATGCATCGAAGTGCAGCACCGTTCGACACGCCTCGATGAGCACTTGCTGAAGGTCATTGAGTGACCGTGCACCACCAATGTCGAGTGCTGCGGCACTGACTGCCCCCAACCGGCCGAATTGATCGCGCATTGCGGCTTCATGACGCACGCGATTTCCAGACTCGGCGCGCAGCCTGATCTCTGTCATGACGGTCGCCGCAACGTCCGCTAACATCGCGCACTCCTCGATCGACCACTCGCGTTGCACGCGATCGATCACGCAGATGCTGCCGACTACCAGTCCGTCGTTGGTGCGGATGGGGACACCGGCATAGGCGGCGATGCCCATCGCCTCGGCAGATGGATCTCCGCGAAAAAGCGGATGGTCCGTTGTGTCGGAGACGATGAGCGGGGTGCCAGTCCTGGCAACGTGTCGGCAAGCCGGGAGCGCGAGCGCATTGGCGCGCTGCGTTGTGAGTAGCTCAGGAAGCCCGATCGTGCTCGTGACGCATTGCCCATCCAGTCGGGCAGCCAGAATTGATACCGGTGCGTGGAGCAGCTTCGACGCTAGACGGGTCAGGCGTTCGAACGCTTCCGCAGGCTCAGTCGGGAGCAACCCATGTCGAGGCAGTTCTTCGGATCGCTCTGGACCCGACAGCAACGCACTCCATCGAGTTTCAGCGAACGCAGGTTGCACCAGTCTCCGAATGGTCTGGGAACGATTCTCTGTGCTGAGTGTCGGCGTTGCAGGGCGAATACTTAATAGGTCGATGCACATCAGGGAGACAGGGTACGAGCGGGCGGGAAGCCGAGCTGACTCGCTCCGCGTCCGACCCGCACCGGCGGTTTGAACGCGGCGGAACGACGCTCGAAGGCCGCTGACAACGGCGAAACCCCGCATTCAGTTCATCGTAAGGTGACTCAATGCCAGCCCGTCGCAGTGTCTTCCGGGAGTTCCGATGAACGAAGTCTCCATGGTCCGACTCTACGCCCTCCGCGCCACCTACCTCGTGATCGTCGTTGGTGTGGGCGCCATGATCTGGCCGCTCCTCCTGGACGCGCCGGAAAAAGTGGAGCACTTCCGAGGGGTCACGTGGTGCCTGCTCAGCACTGTTGCCTTGCTCGCGCTGCTCGGGTTGCGCTATCCGCTGAAGATGCTGCCGTTGCTCTTCTTCGAACTCCTGTGGAAGACCACCTGGCTGATTACGATTGGCGTTCCGCTGCGTAGCAACGGGCCGCTCGAGGGCGCCTTTCAGGAGACGTGGTTTGCGAACGTGATGGGCCTGGTGATCTTTTCGCTTGCGATACCATGGGGCTACGTCGTGCGCAGGTACATCCGCGAGCCCGGCGATCGTTGGTCATGGGCGAGCACTTCGTCTACGGGCGCGCATCCGGCCAAGTAACCAAGGCCCCTCGTCACTAAGTCATGGCGTCCCGTTTGCACGGTCAGGTGTTGTCGCGATGCTCACGCGCTTCCATGACAACCAGAAGTTGGATGATGCGTGAGAGGAGTGATGTGCATTCCACCGTGCGTTGTTGGCCCAGTACGTCGCGGGAGAGGAAGTACCACGTGCGCGCTTCGCGCGCTGAACCCAGAGCGTAGCCAAAGAAACGGGCGCGGTCACGGCCTCGCCG
>JBKJKH010000438.1:0-10114 GCA_046597595.1 Gemmatimonadaceae bacterium | reverse complement strand
ACGAACAGCGGTACGATCAACGTGACGAGCGGCAACTTCACGGTCACGCAGAGCGGCCCCGGCTCGCCGAGCTTCACCAACACCAGCACGGGCGCAGTCGCGGTCGCGAGCGGGCGGACGTGGACCGTGACCAACGGCGCGCTCAATATCGCGAGCGGCACCACGAGTGGACTCGGCACGCTCGACGTGAACGGCGCGGTGGTCGACTTCAACACCGCGACGATGACGACGCCGATCACCTTTGATGCGGCAACGACGGTGCTGGGCGGGACGGTGACGGTCCCCTCCGGGCAGCAGCTGACGATGATCGGCGGGACGCTGACGGCGGCGGTCGTGAACCAGGGGCTGCTGCTGACGCATCGGACGGCGGTCCTGAGCGGGCCGCTGACGACGAACGTCGGCTCGACCCTGCGGGTGCAGGGCGGCAGCGGCTCGATAGGTGGTGCGCTGACCGTGGCGAACGGCTTCACGAACAACGGGACGATCCAGCTCACCGATTCCATCGGGGCCTTTGGGGCGACGCTGGCGGTGACGGCGGGGACGCTGGTCAACGCGCCGGGCGCGGTGATCACGCCGCTCACGGGTGCGAGCGGGCCCCGCACGCTGGCGGCCCAGCTGGATAATCAGAGCACGATCACGATCGGGAATGCCGCGGGCATGACGCTGGCCAAGGCGAGCGCCGTGCACACGAACAGCGGTACGATCAATGTCACTGGCGGCACCTTCACACTGACACAGACAGGCCCCAGCCCCACGTTCACGAATACGGGCACCGTCAGCCTCGCCAGCGCACGCACATGGTCCGCGACCGGCGGAACAGTCACCAACGCCAGCACTGGATCGATTAGCGGCGCGGGAACAGTCAGCTTCGGATCGACAACCTTCATCGACGATGGAACAGTGGAACCTGGCGGCGCACTCGCTGCCGGCATCCTCAACTACACGGGTCCCTTCGCGATGGGAGCCTCAGCCGCGCTGAATATCGAGCTTGGCGGACCCACGGTCACGCAATACGATAAGCTTGCCATCGCCGGCACCTTCGCACGGGGCGGCACTCTCAACGTGACGCTACTCGGCACCTTTGTGCCGAGCGGGGCAACGTTCACCGTCATGACCTACAGCGGACTCCCGACGGGCGCCTTCAGTGCCATCAACGTCCCGCCGGGCTGCTCCGCGAATGCTGGCTCAGGGGCGCTGACAATTACCTGCTGACCGACAACCACGCCGCCGCGACGTCGCCGATCTCCTCCATCACCAGCCCATCCGTCCGCCCCGACGACTTGAGCATGTGAAAGGAGTGATCGGCGCCGTCGATCCAGTGCATCTTCCAGGGCGCCGTCACCGTTGTCAGCGCCGTGTTCATCAGCTCGGGAGTACACAACGCGTCGCGCGTGCCGTTGACGCACAACGTGCGCATCGCAATGCGCGGCAAGTGCGCATCGCGCAGCTTCGACGGCTGCCCCGCGGGATGCAGGGGATAGGCGAGCAGGAAAAGCCCCTCCGCATCAAACCCATCGGCCGCGAGCATCGACGCCGCACGTCCCCCCATCGACCGCCCGCCGATGATCAGTCGCTTCGGCTTCACCTCGGCTCGCGCGTGACCGACGACAGCGGTGATCGTGTCCATCAACTTCGGCATCGGATCCGGACGCCCTGACTTCTTCTCCTTGTAGAGAAAGTTGAAGCGCACCACGTCGATGCCGCGCGCGAGCATCGCCTTAGCGGTCGCGAGAACGCCGCGGTCGCTCATGTTGCCGCCGGCTCCATGCGCACAGACGAAAAGCGTATCTCCACCTGCGCGTTCGTAGACTGCTGATGTCTCGTCGGCGCCAACAGCTACGCGCCACTCGTGCGTCTCGAGGATCATGAGTTGCGTGTCTATGGCTGAATCGCCTACGGCTGAATTGCCTTCGCCTTCTCCCGTGCAACCCACGCGCGCATCCGCGGCTCGAGCACGTCCAGCGGAAGCGCACCCTGGCCAAGCAGCTCGTCGTGGAACGCGCGAATGTCGAATCGTGATCCGAGCTCCCGCTCGGCGTGCCGCCGCAGCGCCTTGATCGACAGCTCGCCGCTCTTGTACGCCAGCGCCTGGCCCGGCCAGCTGATGTAGCGATCCACCTCGACCGTGATGTCCTGCTCCGTCTTTGCGCTGTTTGCCTTGAAGTACTCGATCGCCTGATCGCGGGTCCAATCGAACGAGTGAATCCCCGTGTCCAGCACGAGGCGGATCGCGCGCCACATTTCGTACGTCAGTTGCCCGAATTTGGAGTACGGATCCTTATAAAAGCCCATCGCCGGACCCAGGCTTTCGCTATAGAGTCCCCAACCTTCGACGAACGCGGTGTAACCGCCCTGCTTCCGGAACTCTGGTATCCCCTCCAGCTCCTGCGCGAGAGAGATCTGGAAGTGGTGGCCCGGTACCGCTTCGTGAATCGACAGCGCCTCCATCTCCCAGATCGGGCGTGAGTCCAGCTTGTACGTGTTGACGTAAAACCAGCCCGGCCGGTTCGCATCAGGCGACCCCTGCCAGTAGTACGCGGTGGTCTGCGACGGGGCCGCGTACGACGAGATAGTGGCGACTCCATATGGGAGGCGAGGAATGCGGCCGAACAACTTCGGCAGCTCCGGATCGATGCGCTTGGAAATGTCCCGGTACGCGCGTACCAGGCTGGCGGAGTCCGTGTAGTAGAAGCGCGGGTCAGTGCGCAGCATGGTGACGAATGCCGCGAAGTCGCCGGTGAATCCCGTGGAACGAATGACACTGTCCATCTCGGCGCGCAGACGCTTGACCTCGCTCAGTCCCAGATCGTGGATCTCGCCCGGCGTGCGTGTCGTGGTCGTCATGACCTTCACGTTGTACGCGTACCACGCCTTCCCGTCCGGGAGCCTGCTCATTCCCAGTGTCTCTCGCGCGCGCGGGACGTAGCTGTCCGACAGATAATCGCGAAAGCGCAGATATGCGGGACGCACCCGCGAGTCGTAGGCGGCCACTACGCGCGCGGTGAGACGCGCCCGCTCTGTGGAGCCAACAGTCGTTGGCATCCGGGTGAACGGCTCCAGCAAAGGGCTCGACATCGCATCGAGCGGCGTGAGACCCGTGATCTGTTCCGGTACGAGTGCGAGCGTCACCCGCGGAGGCGTAACGCCGAGGGCGAGCCCGCTGTCAAGCAGCGCCGTGACCTGCTCGAGGACCGTCGGGAGTCGTTCGATCCGTAGGGCGATGTCCTCGTAGTCCTTCGCCGTCGACGCCGGCATCGCCGCAAGCAGGTCGGTGACGAACTGCGGGCCGTCGAGCTTCGTGATCGCGAACAGATTGCCGGGGTAGCGCAGCCCTTCGATGCCTTCGTCCACGTTGCGTTTGAAGACATCGTAGCTCAGCTGGTCGGCCGGTCGCAGCCGCGCGCGGCTGATCCCGCGGACCACGTTGGACTCGGAGCGCAGGACGTTCGCGCGACGCCGCAGTGCCGACACCGAGCGATCCGTCCATCGGTCGTTCTGCCCACGGTATCCCACCGAGGTCGCAAATTCCGGAAATTCCGTCATCTGGAACTCCCAGTCCAGCGCGAACAGGCGCTGGAGGCGGGCGCTGTCGCTTACGCTCCGGACGCGCGCAAGTTGCTGGAAGCGTTGCAGAAAGTCCTGGGGGGCGCGCTGCTGCGCATCGGCGCCTGTGTTAGAGAGAAGAACGAGCGCAAGGACTGCGAGAGCGGATTGACGAGAGTTGATCACGTTTTGCGTCAGCGGGTGGCAGGAGCGGCTAGCATAGCCCGCGCGCGCGTTGGCACGCAAGCTTCTAATCGCAGCCCTGCGCCGAGCGCCTGAGCACGGCTGACGAAGTCATCTTCGGCGAGCCCGGCCCCGAAACCAGCGTCTGGGGAGCCGAGAGGTAGCGAGCGAGTAGCAGGCGGCGTACTTTCGCGCCCGGCCCGCCTCTCTGGAGTTCGCATGCTCATCCGCAGTCCCTATCCCGATGTCGAGATCCCCGACGTCACTCTGACGAATTTCGTTCTGGAGCGTGCGCGCGAGCGGGGCGACAAACCGGCAATTGTCTGCGGCGTCACGGGGCGCTCGTACACCTATCGCGAATTGGCGGACGCGATTCCGCGAGCGGCGGCGGGCTTTCATGCTCGCGGTATCCGAAAGGGAGACGTAGTGGGCATCGTCAGCGCCAACAGCCCGGAGTACGCGGTTGCTTTTCTCGCGATCGCGTCGCTCGGTGCGGTCTGCTCGACGGTGAATCCGATCGCGACCGCGGAGGAGATCGGCGCGCAGTTCAAGGATTCGGAAGCCACGATGCTGATCACGATTCCTCCGCTCCTCGAGAAGTGTCAGGCTGCAGCGCGGGTCGCGACGAGCGTGAAAGAGATTATCGTCTTCGGTGAGGCCGATGGCGCGGTGCCCTTCACGGCACTGTTCGAGCATGGCAATGCCCCGCCGGACATCGAGATCAATCCGGCAAACGACCTGGTCGCCCTCCCCTACTCGAGCGGCACGTCAGGCATCCCGAAGGGCGTGATGCTGACGCATCGCAACCTCATCGCGAATCTCCGCCAGACGCAGAGCGCGACGAAGATGCTGACGGAAGACGACCGCGTCATCGGCGTCCTGCCGTTCTTTCATATCTACGGCATGGTCGTGATCATGCTCGGCGCGCTCGTCGAAGGCTGCACCATCGTCACGATGCCACGGTTCGAGCTCGAACTGTTCCTGGACATCATGTCGAAGCACCGGATTACGTATGGCAACGTCGTCCCACCGATCATTCTCGCGCTGGCCAAGCATCCCGCCGTCGACAAGTACGACCTCTCGTCGCTGCGCACGCTGTTCAGTGGCGCCGCCCCGCTTAGCGACGATCTCGCCGGGTCATGCGCGAAACGGCTGAACGTTCGGGTGCGACAGGGCTACGGCCTCACAGAGACCAGCCCGGTCACTCACTTTCATCCAATCGAATCCGAGGTCGTCAAGTACGGGTCGGTTGGGCCGCCGGTGCCCAGCACGCAATGCCGCCTCGTCAACCCCGACACGGGGGTCGACGTGCCCCCCGGTGAGCGCGGCGAACTCTGGATCCATGGGCCGCAAGTGATGAAGGGCTACCTCAACAAGCCCGAGGCGACCGCCTCGTGCCTGACGAGCGACGGCTGGTTCCGGACTGGCGACGTCGCGGTGGTTGACGAAGACGGATGGTTCTCCATCGTCGATCGCGTCAAGGAGTTGATCAAGTACAAGGGTATGCAGGTGGCGCCAGCGGAGCTCGAGGCGGTGTTGCTCTCGCATCCGGCGATCGCCGATGCGGCGGTCATTCCCGTTCCAGACACCGAAGCCGGGGAAATCCCGAAGGCGTTCGTGGTTCTGCGCGGTGAGCTGACACCGGACGCCATCATGGCCTACGTAGCCGAACGCGTCTCGCACTACAAGAAGGTTCGCGTCGTCGAGATCACCGACGCCATTCCGAAGTCGCCGTCGGGCAAGATTCTGCGCCGCCTTCTGGTGGAGAAGGAGCGGGCCGCGCGAGCGCTGGCATGAACACCGGCAGCGGGGAGAACACCGCACCACGGACGACGTACATCCTGGTTCTGCTGTTTCTGATCAACCTGCTCAACTTCTATGACCGGCAGATCCTCGCGGTCGTGACCGAGCCGATCCGGCTCGAGTGGGGGCTCAGCGACACGGCGCTTGGATGGATCGGCACGGCATTCACGCTTTTCTACGCGGCGGTCGGGCTTCCGCTTGGACGACTCGCCGATACCACGTCGCGCACGCGACTGCTCTCGATCGGCGTCGGAGTCTGGAGCGCGTTCACCGCGCTTTCCGGCCTCGCGTGGGGATACTGGTCGATGTTTCTGGCGCGCATCGGCGTCGGGTTTGGCGAGGCGAGTTGTTCACCGGCGAGCAACTCGCTCATCGGCGACATGTTTCCGCCGCAACGGCGCGCACGCGCTATCGGCGTGTTCATGCTCGGCCTGCCGATCGGCATTTTTCTGTCGAGCGTCCTGAGTGGGTTGATCGCACGGTCGTACGGTTGGCGGATGGCGTTTTTTGTCGCGACGGTGCCCGGCGTCATCCTCGCGGTTCTGGTGGCGCGCCTCGCCGATCCACGCCCGGCGCGCCCCCCTGCCTCGTCAACCGCCAGCGGACGGCGTGCGTCGATGGTGGCCCCCTTCATCGAGCTGTGGCGGATCCCGACGTTGCGATGGATCGTGATCTCAGGCGCGCTGCACAACTTCAACGCGTACGCGGTGAACGCCTTCCTGCCCGCCTATCTCATGCGGTACCACGGGGTATCGCTGGCGCGGGCGAGTGTCATGGCCGGCATCACGCTCGGCGCGGTGGGCATTGTAAGTTTGGTGCTCGGCGGCATACTCGCCGACCGGGTGCGCGCGCGCGGCCCGCAGGCGCGCCTTCAGGTCGGTGCTGTCGCATTCGTCCTCTCGACGCCGTGCCTGTACGCCGCGCTCACGTTGCCGAGTGGGGCGCTGCTTCCGTTTATGGTGCTGATGGGCACCGGGTGGATGCTCTTCTATCTGTACTACGTGACGGTCTATCCCTCCATTCACGATGTGGTGCCGCCCTCGCTCCGGGGAACGGCGATGGCGGTCTACTTCTTCTGGATGTATGTGCTTGGCGGGGCGTTCGGCACGTCGATCCTCGGCATGCTGAGTGACCGTTTCGCGCGGCGCGCCATGGCCGCGGAGGGCGTCACGACGATCACCGAATCGGCGCGCGCCGTGGGTCTGCACGACGCCTTTCTCATCGTGCCAATTATCACGGCTTTGCTGGCCGTGGTGTTGTTCGCGGGGTCGCGGACAATGCAGCGCGACGTGACGCGACTGGAAGCCGCTGCGCCGCGTGACTGACGTCCCGCTTGACCGAGCTTGCCAGTTGCGGGTCTTCGAGAATCCGTCTGTGCCTCGACGCGGCTCAGGTGATTCCACATGAGCGAGGAGTTTGAGAAACTTACCCAGGCCTCACCATCGGTTTCATCCTTGGTCGCGAGAACGCCACGGTCGCTCATGTTGCCGCCCGCACCGTGCGCACAGACGAAGAGAACATCCCCCTCAACGCACTCGTACACAGCCGATGTCTCCTCGGCACCAACAGCGACGCGCCACTCTGCCGCGCTCATGACGGCTCCTGCAGCGTAAGGTCCATTTCGTCGAGGAAACGATGGCCGGTGGTCGCCTTGCCTTCGCGCACCATGGAATGCGTGAGCACGAGACGTTCCTTAGCCCTCGTCATGCCGACATACAGCAGGCGTCGCGATTCCTGGATCTCTTCATCCGTTGCGCCCTTTGTCGGAGAGCCGCCTGGCAGTTGGGTGTCTTCGACACCGACGACGTACACGCGCGAGAACTCGAGCCCCTTCGTCGAGTGCAGCGTCAACAGGTTGATCCGTCCGCGCTCCGGCTCGTGGCCGTCCCACTTCGAGAGCACGGCGCGCTCGAGGAAGGCGGGCAACTGCGCCGCGAGCGGGCCATCAGGAATATCCGCAATGAGCCTGCGCAGCCGCGCCATGGCGCTGGGATAGAGGTCATCGGCGGTCTTGTCGGCGCGAACGGCATTTCTCCGTGCGCTGCCGCCAAGCAGGTCGATCACCTCGTCCGCGGACGGCACCGACTCATTGTCTTTCGACTCACCCTCGTAGTACTCGAGTGCTCCGCTATACCGGCCGAGCGCCGATCCGACACAGACCCTGGCGAGCAGCTGCTGCTCAGCGGTCGGCGCCGACTGATCCGAGAGGACAAGGGCAACACCGAGGAGACCAAGCAGATTAGCGAGCGCCGTCTTTCGTGCGCGACTGAGCTTCTCCTCTTCGAGCTTGACGAACACCAGCGCCAACGTACGCGTGTCATCGAGCGCGCGGTGCGAGCGCCCCGGCGGAATTCCGAAATGCGCAGCGAGATTGGGCAACGCGCAGCTCGTCGAGATGAGACTGCGTGCCAGCGGCAGCGTATCGAACGTGCACATGTCGAATCGGCCGCCAGATGCCTTCACGAGCCGATTGAGGACGGGAAAGTCGAAGTCGTATCCGTTGTGGGCAACGATGATGTCATCTCCGCAGAACGCGCGGAACTGCGGCCAGACCACTTCGAAGGCGGGCTCACCGGCGACGTCTTCGTCACGGAGGCCGTGGACATTCGTCGCGCCCTCGCTGATGTGGCCCCGCGGCTTGACGAGACACTTGAACTCTTCGACGATCTTCCCATCACGCACGCGCACCGCAGCGATCTCGACGATCTCGGCCGCTTCCACATCGTTGTCGGTCGTTTCGAGATCGACGGCGGTGAAGTCCTGCCAGGCCGGGAGGAGGTCGCGCGTCTCCATGAACTGAAGGGCCTTGAACAGGCCGAGCGCAAAACCCAGGGTTGGCGTGCCGTCAGATGCGAGCATCTCGTCCGTGTCTATCTCCGCGTCATGGTATGCCGCAGCGATACCGACGGCAGCGAGCATGCCTTTGGCGGCGATTTCCACACCTTTCAGTGACGGCAGGCGCACCGTGATGCGTTCCGAGCGCGCCCGCGCGAGTCGTTCAGCCAGGTGGCGCACGGCAGGCACGTCTCCGGGATCCACGAGCTCACGATGCCACTCCTCCAGCACCGACTGCTGCCGACCAACACGCTGCGACAGGAGCTCCTGGACCAGTGGGGCGAGCGACTCATGGCGACGCGCAATGGCTTCGAGATTGCCACGTTGGTACAGTGCGCGACGGATCTGCTTCCCTTCCTCGTGCGATTTGGGTAGCTGCGCGGCCATTCGCTTGAGTTGGCGGATGACGGACAGGCGGTTGGCGGCCGCCCGCGCGCGCACTTCGTCGAACAGGGCGCGCGAAAGGTTGGCGGCGAAGAACATCTCATGATTGACGTCGTCGCCAGGCCACGCCATCACGCGCAACGCCGCCAGCACGTACGCGATGACGGGGTCCTCCGCCAGCGCACGACCCTGCGCGAGGCGGACGGGCATCCCCGCATTGAGAAACGCTGACTCGAGCTGTTCGCCGATGGAGTGCTTGCGATACAGCAGTGCCACCTCACCCCACGCGTGCTCATGGGCGGCATGATCGCGCTGCACGTCGGCGACGACCCACGCGACTTCGGCGTCGTCCGTCGCGAAGTTGATCGCGGCGACTGGATGGCTTGAACGGAGGTGACCGGCAGGGCGCAACGGATGCTCGAAGAGCGGCGGGTTGATGGCGATCAGCCGCTGCGCGCGATCGAGCACCTGCTGCGGGCAGCGCCGGTTTTCCTCGAGACGAATCTCCTTCGTGATCTTGAACTCGTTCATGAACAGCCAGAAGACCGCCGGATCGGCGCCCGCCCACGAATAGATGGACTGTTCATCGTCCCCGACGGCAAAGATGTGCCGATGATCGCGCGCCAGCTCGCGCACGACTTTGTATTGCACCGGGTTCAGGTCCTGGAATTCGTCGACGAGAATCGCGTCCCATCGGCTGCGGACGTCAGCTCCGTCTGACTCGATCGCCAGCAGTTTCGCGGCCTTGAGCACGAGCGAGTCGAAATCCGCGAGGTTTCGGCCGGCCACAAACTCCTCGTATCGCTCGAACAGTTCCGCATCGTTCGGCAGGAGCTGGTCGCCCCGGAACCGGTGCCCCGAGAAACGACTGAGCGTGTTGCGGTGCCAGCGCCGAGGGCCCTCGAGCCGGCGGAGAACGGTGAGCTGGTAGGCTTCATCCGCAATCCCGAATCCTTTCTGGAGCCCGGCGTGCTCAGGAAACTCCCGCAGCAGTTCGGCACAGAATGCGTGGATCGTTCCACGCTTGATCTGCTCGGCGCGTTGTGCACCGAGGCGATCCACGAGGCGGTGCGCGATCTCGCCCGCCGCCTTGTTGGTGAACGTGAAGGCGCAGATGCGCGCCGGAGCTACGCCGAGTGTCTCGACGAGGTGGGCAATGCGTTCAATGAGGCAGAACGTCTTCCCGGCCCCGGGGCCGGCGAGGACGAGCCGTGGCCCGGCGCTGGCCTCAATCGCGCGCCGCTGCGAATCGGATGGTGTCGGCAAGCCCGCAATCTAGAGGTACCGTGCGACAGCCATACAGCTATTGATGGACAATGGCGTGACGTCCGCCGCGTAACACGAACTTCTGGATCTTCCCCGACGC
>JBKJKH010000427.1:0-7036 GCA_046597595.1 Gemmatimonadaceae bacterium | reverse complement strand
CAGAAGTACGAGTCCACAAAGGACCACGGCGAGTCCAAGCACATCCCGGAAAGCAAGCTGAATCCCGCGCTCCAGCAGGTAAAGGACAAGAACGACGTCCGCGGTCAATAACGCCGTTAGAGGGAGGGGTCATGGCAGGTAGTCTGAGTGGGCGCCGAGTGGCAATTCTTGCGACGGACGGATTCGAGCAGACGGAGCTCGAGCAGCCGCGCCAGGCATTGGTCACGGCTGGAGCGACCGTGGATCTCATTTCGCCGAAGGGCGGGGAGATTCAGGGGATGCATCATCATGAGAAGGGCGACCGACTCAAGGTGGATCGAAAGCTGTCGGAGGTGAGTGCGTCCGACTATGACGCGCTCGTCCTGCCTGGCGGCGTGGCGAATCCGGACGCTCTTCGCACCTGCCGCGAGGCAGTCCGGTTCGTGCGCGATTTTCTGGACGCAGACAAGCCGGTGGGGGCGATCTGTCATGCACCGTGGCTGCTCATCGAGGCTGATGCTGTGCGCGGGCGCACCCTGACCTCGTATCCCTCGCTGCGCACGGATATCCAGAATGCGGGTGGGACGTGGATCGACAAGGAGGTCCAGGTCGACCAGCGGCTGGTGACGAGCCGGAAGCCGTCCGACCTCCCCGCGTTCTGCGCGCGGCTCGTGAGCATCGTGCAGGCCTCGATGGCCGAGCGTCAGGTGGACATGCGCAGTGAGATGTCCTTTCCTGCAAGTGATCCCCCGTCGACCGGTCCGATGACAATCGGCGGGACGGGAGCAAGCGAAACGCCGGCTCCCCAGGCCTCGTTGTAACAGGCCGTTCGCCAGGCGCTTGCCACGCGCCTGGCGAATGGCCATGCTCCCCGCATGAGTTCCATTGCGGCAACACAGGCGTCGTCGTTCGAGCGCGAGGATGCGTCCGCCATTCCGTGGTATGTCTTCACGGGGCTTTTGTCGGCCACGAGTATCGTCGTGGGCCTCTTCTGGGACATTTCGTGGCACCGCACCATCGGGCGCGATTCGTTCTGGACCCCCGCGCATGTCGCCATTTACCTCGGCGGCGTGCTTGGTGGGATGAGCGCTGGTTGGCAGGTGCTGCGCACGACGTTCGGGAGTGATGCTACTGCTCGCGAATCGGGAGTCCCCGTCTGGGGGTTTCGAGGCCCTCTCGGGGCGTGGGTGAGCATCTGGGGCGCGATCGCCATGCTCACGTCCGCGCCCTTCGACGATTGGTGGCATAACGCCTACGGTCTCGACGTGAAGATCATCAGCCCTCCGCACATGGTGCTGGCGGTCGGGATGATCACACTCGTCGTGGGCGCTCGCCTGCAAGTCCTCGCGCGGCAGAATGCCACGGACGCGCCGGACCTCTACCGGTGGATGCACGCGTACCTGGCGGGGGTGATGCTGACGATGGCGGCGATCGTGCTCGCGGAGAAGACGGTGCGCATCCACATGCACGAGGCGTCGATGTACCGCGCGGCGGCGCTCCTGTTTCCCTTCATGCTCATCACGGCTGCCGCGTCGCGCCTGCGCTGGCCGCTGACATACGCCGCGCTCGTCTATTCCCTGCTCCAGGTGCTGCAGCTGTGGATCCTGCCCCTCGCGCAGGGAGAACCGCGGCTGGGGCCCGTGCTGCACGAGGTGACGCGCATGGTTCCGCTGGACTTTCCTCTCCTGCTGGTGGCGCCGGCCTTCGTGATGGATGTGATCCTGAAGCGCGATGGAATGCGCGACGGGCGAGACTGGTTGCTGGCAACGAAGCTGGGCGCGGCATTCTGGGGCGCGCTGCTCATTGTGCAATGGCCGTTCGGGACCTTCCTGATGTCCAATGCGTCGCGCAACTGGTTCTTCTTCACCGACAATCACGGCTACTACGTCGGGCCACAATCGTACTCGTTGCGGCGCGCATTTGTGCCCGAGGCAACGGATGTCCTGATCCCCGGCCTGTTGCTCGCGCTGGTGGTCGCCGTGCTGTCCTCGCGGGCCGGGGTGCTCTGGTGGCGTTGGATGGTCCGCGTGCGTCGTTAGGCGGTGACCCCATCGGGAAGGATCGCGCGGTGGATCGGGCTGGTGGTGGGTTCGATCCTTTTGACGGCGCACATCGGGACGCAGGATGTGGTGTTCGACGGAGCGGCGGGGCCGTACCCCGTTCGCGTCGTGGTGCGCCCGGCGGGCGTGGTGCCGGGACTCGCACAGATCTCAGTGCGCGTCCTCGCGGGATCGCCGACGTCCGTGCTGGTGCAGGCATCGCCTGGCAGGATGAGCCCGAGTACCGCGCCAAAAGCTGAGCCGATGCGCCCCGTGACGGGTGAGGCAGGTCTGTATTCCGGGGACTTGTGGCTCATGACATCGGGAGGGTATGCGGTACGCATCGAGATCGTGGGACGGGAGGGGCACGGCGTTCTCGTCCTGCCGGTCACCTCCCTCGCGACCCGCCGCCTCGGCATGAGCAAGCCGATTGGCTGGGCGCTGGCCGTATTGGGGATGCTTCTGGTTGCTGGTGCATTGACCATCATCCGCGGTGCCGTGCGCGATGCCGTCGTGGCGGGAGGTGAACGCCCGGGAGATGTCGAACGTCGCCGCGGCGGGATCGCGATGGCAACGGCCGCGCTCGTCCTGCTTGCTGTGCTGCTGGGAGGCTGGCGCTGGTGGCGCTCGGAAGACGCTGCCTATGCGCGCACCATTGATCGCCCACTGAAGGTCACCGCGAACGTGGCGACCATCGACGGTCGCGCCACGCTCAGCCTCACGATCGTGGATTCACTTGCGGGTGTGGAAGATGCGTCGCCGTTGATCCCCGATCACGGGAAGATCATGCACTTGTTTTTGGTGCGTGCCGGCACGCTCGACGCGTTCGCGCACCTGCATCCGACGCGCGCGGAGCGCACGTTTACGACGGCGATCCCTCCCCTTCCGGCCGGTCGCTATCGCGTCTACGGCGACATCGTTCATGAGAGCGGCCTTGCTCGCACGCTGGTTGCCGAGGCGAATCTGCCAAACGAGGTTGCCTCGCCTGTCCTTCTCGATCCCGATGATTCCTGGCATGTGGGCCCGGCGCTCTCGTCGTTGCCGCCGTCGGCGGGATCGCTCACGAGCACGCTGGCCAACGGCGGAAAAATGATCTGGGAGCGCGCCGGCTCGCTCGTGGCAGGCCCGGAGCTCGCCATTCGTATTGCAGTGAAAGACGCGAACGGCCGGCCGGCGCAGCTCGAGCCCTACATGGGAATGGGAGGACATGCCGTGGTCGTGCGGGACGACGGCGCCGTCTTTGTCCATCTCCATCCCGCGGGGACGATCTCGCTGGGCGCGCAACAGCGGCTCGCGCAAGCGGCGCGCGGCGTGACGGACGACAGCGCGATGCACGATAGCGCGATGCACGATAGCGCGATGCACGATAGCGGAGCAGGCAGCGAGGTGGGCGTCGTGCGGTTTCCGTTCGCGTTTCCCAGGCCGGGGCGCTACCGTATTTATGTGCAGGTACGGATTGCGGGTGCCGTGCATACCGGCGCGTTCGAGACAATGGTGTCCGGGCAGTAGGCTTGCTCCGGGAACCGCGCGCTGCGACCGCGGATATACCGGTCGATCTTCACGGAGGTTCGATGGCGCTGGAGTTTCGCCACCACTGGGTCGTACGCGTCACGCATTGGGTGAACGTCGTCGCGTTCAGCTTGATGGTCGCAAGCGGCTTACGCATCTTCAACGGTTTTCCCGGCTTTGCGCCTCGCGGCGTCAAGTTCTGCTGCTATCCATTCGAGGGCACGCCGGCGCCGGCATGGATGACCTTTGGCGGCTGGCTCGCCGGCGCACGGCATTGGCATTTCGCCATGATGTGGGTGCTCGTCGTGAACGCGCTGGTGTATCTCGCGTTCATCTATTTACACGGGGAATGGCGCGATCTCGTGCCACGCCGGGGCGACCCGCGCGATGCGGTGGAGATGGTCAAGTTCTACCTCTTCGTGCGCAAGGACCATCCGCGGCAGGGCAAGCACAACGTCCTCCAGCGGGGCTCGTACTTCGCCATGCCGATTGTTGGCGCCATGCTGGTGGTCTCCGGGCTCGCAATCTGGAAGCCGGTGCAGTTTGCCCCCCTGACCATGCTGCTTGGCGGCTATGCGTGGGCGCGGTATTGGCACTTCCTCATGATGGTGATCCTGGTCGGCATGGCACTGGTGCACGTCTTCATGGTGTTCAGCGTCGACCCGTATTCGATTCGCAGCATGCTCACCGGGAAGTACAACGCGGCGAATTCGCCGGAAGCGCGCAACGCGCGTCCCTTCTATCACCTCTTCCCGCGCAAGGCCGCGCCGGATTCGGAGCGCCCATGAGCGATCGTCGCGATTTCCTGCTGAAGGGCGGCGCGGCACTCGGTGCACTGCTGGCCGCAGGATGTGATTCACAGGGTCCTCGCAGCGCGCAGAAAATTCTTTCGCTGGCAGGACGCGGCAACGAAAAGCTCGAGCGGGCGTTGTTTCGTCCCGGATCGAGCGGTACGGCGCGCCGCGGGGCGCGACTCGCCGGCAATCAGCTACCCTCGTATCACATCTCGGATCGCACGCCGGTCTGGGACGTGGCGGCGATGGGGCCGTGGTGGCTGGAAGTCGGTGGCCTCGTTGAACGTCCGCTCCGGCTCAGCCTCGACGATCTGCAACACCTGCCGAGCGTGACGCAGCGCGTGCAGCATTTCTGTGTGGAGGGATGGACGGCGACGATTCAATGGACGGGCGTGCAGGTGAGTATGCTGGCCCTCCTCGCCGGTGCGCGACCGGAAGCACAGTTCGTCGACTTCGAATCCTTCGACATGGCTTATCACGAGAGTTGGGATCGCGAGAGTGCGATGCATCCGCAGACACTCATCTGCTATGGCAAGGAGGGCAGCCTGCTCAGTCCGAGCTACGGCGCGCCGGCCAGGCTTCATTCTCCGGTGAAGCTCGGCTACAAGAACGTGAAGTACCTCACGAAAGTCATGTTCCTGCCTGCGAAGAACGGTGGATACTGGTCCGATCTGGGCTACGAGTGGTACGGCGGAACCTGAGGATTCACGTCGTGGCCGCCGAAGATGGCTTTGCAGCACAAAGTACTTGACAGCAACATCGGAATCGGCCATCCTTCTGCATGGCCACTGTGCACCCTATCCGTCGCCCCTCGGGCGAATCGCCAGCGCTCCACGCGCGGGCGATGGACAACCTGCGCTTCATCCGTGAGACAATGGATAGCGCCGCGGTGTTTACCGCGGTGTCAGGATGGGGCATGGTCGCGGTCGGTGTACTCGCCGCCATCACCACGCCCGTTGCATGGTTGCAGCCCACGCCGACGCGCTGGCTTGCCTGCTGGCTGATCGCGGCCGCTGCCAGCGTGATGGTGTCCGGCGCGGCCAGCGCCCGCAAGGCCCACCGCGCAGACGTGCCGCTCCTCAGCGGCCCCGGCCGAAAATTCCTGCTTAGTTTCGCGCCGGCGATGTTCGCGGGCGCCGTGCTCACTGTCGCGCTCTTCGCGTTCGGCGTCCCGCAACTGCTGCCGGGCATGTGGCTGCTGGTCTACGGCGCTGCCGTTGTTGCGGCGGGCACATTTTCGGTCCGCATCGTCCCGGTGATGGGCCTGTGCTTCATGGTCTTCGGCGCGATTGCCATTGCATTGCCCGCGACGGCCAACTGGCTCATGCTGGCAGGGTTCGGCGTCCTGCACTCGGTGTTCGGCGTCTTCATCGCACGGAGGCACGGTGGCTAAGCACACTGCAGCGGCCGACGATCGCGGCCCCAAAGGAGCAGCGCGTACGGCCGAGGGAAGAAATCTGCGCAGTGTGCGTGGACGTGCCGCTCCCGCGGCGTCGCCTGCGTCACTCGACCGCCTGATTCACGAGCGCATGCGCCTCGGAATCGTCAGCGCACTGGCGGTCAATGACACCCTCAGCTTCAACGAACTCAAGAAGTTGATGAAGACGACGGACGGCAACCTGTCCGTGCATGCACGAAAGCTCGAGGAAGCGCAGTACGTCGCGTGCACGAAGTCGTTCGAGGGACGCGTGCCGAGGACGGAATACAAGCTCACCGCCACCGGGCGCCGTGCGCTCGAGCGATATCTCGACCACATGGAAGCGCTCATCCAGGCGACCCGCGAGCGCTGAGCGGCGCGCGGGCAGTTCCGATACCAACCACATGCTTCACGATTCTCCGCACACCGCGGCGCCACACGTCGCGATCATCATGGACGGCAACGGGCGCTGGGCCGCGAACCGGGGACGTCCGCGGACGGCAGGTCACGTCGCCGGTGCCGCTGCCGCGCGCCGGGTTGTGGAAGAGGCACGTCGCCTCGGCGTAGGCACGCTGACGCTGTACGCATTCTCGAGTGACAACTGGGCCCGCCCAAAACGCGAAGTGCTCGGGCTCATGCGTCTCTTCCGCCGTTACCTGCTGGCCGAGACAGCGCGTTGCATTGCGAACGGTATCCGGCTGCGCATCATCGGCCGGCGCGACCGAATCGGTCCTGAGCTGCTCATGGCGATCGAAGGCGCCGAGCGTGCGACGGCAGGCGGAGCGCATTTGCTGCTGCGCGTGGCAGTGGACTATTCGTCGCGGGACGCGATGATCGCCGCCGCGATCGCCACTCGCGGCGTGAACGTCGGTCGTGAGCGATTCGCGAGGCTGCTCGGCGACGCCGACGGTACCGGCGAGCCAGCGGGCGATGTCGCCCTGCTCATTCGCACGGGCGGAGAGCAGCGATTGAGTGACTTCCTCCTCTGGGAATGCGCCTACGCGGAGCTGCTTTTCACGCCGCGTCTCTGGCCGGAGTTCGGCGAGCAGGATCTGCGCGAAGCAATGCACGAATTTTCCTGCCGGCAGCGTCGCTTCGGTGCACTACCAGAGGTTGCGGCGGGGTAGGTCTCTGGACGATCGCGGTCCGGGTGCCGAGATTCGGTCGTTGGCCACCCTCGATCCCCGCGAATGCCCGTACCGGTCACCTTTGCGCGTATGCCACTCGTCGGCCGCACGACAGAGCTGACGGAAATCACTTCCGCGCTCGATGCAGTGGACGGCGGTGCCGGTCGCACT
>JBKJKH010000417.1:0-2909 GCA_046597595.1 Gemmatimonadaceae bacterium | reverse complement strand
CGGAACTGTGCACCGGCGAGCGTGATCCGTGAGGCGGCGGCCGCCGAGCGATCGCGCGCAATGGCGAGCGTCGGCGCCACGGCAGTTACGGCGAACACGCGTCCTCCGGCGCTTTCCAGGAAGCCCGAGGACGAGCGCCGGGTGCCGGCGTGAAACACGAGCGTGTCCGCGGATACGTCTCCAAGCGCAATCGAGTCGCCAGTGCGCGGGGCATCGGGATATCCTGCGGCCGCCACCACTGTGGTAACGGCGTTCCCACTGCGCCAGCGTACGGAATCGGGCCGCGGCAACGGGCGGTCGTGCGCGACGGCGAGCAAGAGGTCCAGGAGCGAACTCTCCATGAGCGGCAGAATCGCTTCCGTTTCCGGATCACCGAACCGGCAGTTGAATTCGACCACGCGCGGTCCGTCTGGCGTGAGCATGACTCCCGCGTACAGCAGTCCCTTGAATCGCGATCCGGTCGCATCGAGTGCAGCGAGCGTGGGAACCAGGATGCGTTCGACGACGTCGGCGATGAGCGCGGGTGTGCCGATGGAGACGGGCGCGTAGGCGCCCATGCCCCCGGTATTCGGCCCGGTGTCTCCCTCGAGCAGCCGCTTGTGGTCCTGCACGGGAAGCAGCGTCACGAGGTCGACACCGTTGGTAATCGCGAACAACGAGAGCTCTTCTCCCTCCATGAATTCCTCGAGCAGGATCTCCGCCCCGGCGGCCCCGAAGGCCCGCTTGCCCAGCATGAGATCGATCGCCTGGTCGGCATCCTGGAGCGTCTTGCAGACCACGACGCCTTTCCCTGCCGCGAGACCGGACGCCTTGACGACGAGGGGAGCGCCAAGCGTGCGCGCGGCGCGGCGCGCGTCGTCGGCGTTCGTGTGAAAGGAGGCGGCAGCAGTCGGGACGCCTGCGTCCCGCATGAGCTCCTTGGCGAACCGCTTGGATGTTTCGATGCGCGCGGCGGCGCGCGTTGGCCCGAACACGCGAAGGCCGGCGGCGGTCAGGCGATCGGTGAGGCCTGCCTCGAGCGGTGCCTCCGGCCCCACCACCACGAGGTCGGGTCGCTCGGCTTCAGCGAGGCTGACGAGGGCGTCTACATCGTCAGCGCGGATGGAAATGCAGCGCGCAAATTCCGCGATGCCCGGGTTCCCTGGTGCGGCAAGGAGTTCGGCGCCGGGGGAGTCCTGAGCGAGCTTCCACACGAGTGCATGCTCGCGGCCGCCTCCCCCGACGACGAGGATCTTCACGCCTTGTCGTTTCTCCGGAACGCGTCGCGGAAGGCGTCGCCGGCCTTGTTGAAAGAGTCCTTCACCTGCGACGCAGCCGCTTCCGCCTGCTCGCGGTAATAGCTGCCCGCCTCGGCGAAATCGACGGCGAGATTTTGCGGCGCGGGATCGCCGCGGCGCTGGTACTCCCCGCGCATGATCGCGTCGTAGCCACCCGCGGCGATCCAGCGATTCAGCTCGGCCGCGCGCACGGTGGCGAACGGGTGATCGCGGAAGGCCGTGTTCAGCAGCTTGAGAAACGTGTCCCATGCACTGCCCTTGGTCTCGTATTCCGCCGCCTGCGCGAGAAATTCGTCGAGATCCATGGTGTCGTCGTCATCACGCACGCCGCCGGCAAGCTGCATGAACACGCCAAGTGTCTTGCGCTGGTCCTGCGACCCCAGCAAACCGGCGCGGTCGGCGGAGAACTCCGACTTGCGGTACCAGTCGAGGATCGCGAGGTGGAAGGGGAGCAGTGCTGCGCCGACAAGGGTCGGCAGGTTCGAAAGGCCGACCGTGAGAAGCAGTACTGCGATGGTGCGGTAGGTGTTGTGCCCGCTCATGACGTGCCCGAGCTCGTGCGCGAGGATGACGCGCCGCTGCTCGCGGTCGAGGATCTCGAGCATGCTCGAATTGATGACGATGAAGGGCTTGTCAAACCCCACCGCCATCGCGTTGACGCTGGGCGTCTGTGACACGAACAACTCGGGGCGATCCGGCCAGTCGAGCGTGGACAGCACCTCGGTAAAGAGCGAGTCGAGCTGCGGGCGCTGGCGGGCGCTCACGCGCACGGCGTTGGCCGTGTACAGATGGCGCAGCGCGCGCTCACCGAGGAGTCCAGCGACCTTGCGCACGACCTCGTCGAAGCCGGGCAGCGCGCGCAACGCGTTGAGCGCCGCGCGATCCGCGGGATGCTCCCAGGAGGTGGAGGCGATTGACGGAAGTGGCGTGGGCATGGGACGCGGCCTCGATATGGGCGGTGGAAAATGACAACCGCGATTCCCTACGGTAGCAGAACCGCGAAAGTGTCGCCTACACGCCCATGAACGCCTGGTCGAGGTCGGCAATCAGGTCGCCGATGTCTTCCACGCCGACGGAGAACCGGATCAGCCCTTCGGTAATGCCCAGGAGCTCCCGGCGATCGGGGGGCACTGAGGCGTGGGTCATCATCGCGGGATTGCTGACCAGCGACTCGACTCCACCAAGCGACTCCGCGAGCGAGAAGATCCTCACGCGGCCAAGCACGGTCGCGGCGGCCTCCTTCGATCCCATTTCGACGGCGATCATTCCTGCGAAGCCCTTCATCTGGCGGCACGCGAGCTCGTGCTGCGGATGCGTGGGCAGTCCGGGACAAATGACCCGCTCCGCCCCCCAGCGCTCGGTAAGCCAGGTCGCTACGGCGAGCCCGTTCTCGTGATGCCGTGGCATGCGGAGGTGCAGCGTCTTGGTGCCTCGCAGGGCGAGCCACGAATCCATCGGCCCGGGCACGGCGCCGGCAGCATTCTGAATGAATTGGATACGCGCGGCGAGGTCATCGTCATTCACGAGGCACATGCCGCCAATCATGTCGCTGTGCCCGTTGAGATACTTTGTCGTGGAGTGATAGACGATATCCGCGCCATACTCGAAGGGGCGCTGATAGAATGGCGACGC
>JBKJKH010000393.1:0-4547 GCA_046597595.1 Gemmatimonadaceae bacterium | reverse complement strand
GTAATGTCGGGGGAGTTGCGGCGACCACGTCTCGCGCCGCCGAGGCCGGCGTCATGCCGAAAACTACGAGGGAATCACCGGCAGTGACAGTAACCGACCCGTCCGGATGTCCGCCGGTTGCAATTCCCTATGCTGTCTGCGCGTTCATTCCCAGGAAAGCATCGTCGTAGTCAAATGAGGGGAAACTGCTCAGTCCTGCATCGTGAACAGCATCTCGAGCTTGGTGACCACCAGCATGGTGCGGACTTCTGGTCCCGCGCCGCGGAGCGTGGTTTTCAACCCCTTCTCGCGAGCACGCTTCTCTACCAGCACCAGCAGGCCAAGGCCGCTCGAGTCGATTTCAATCGTCTCGGCAAGATTCACCACGACGCGATGGCCCTCCGTTGATGCACGTTCAATTGCCGCAAGCGCCTCTGCCCGAAATGCCACTCTGTTGTCTGCGATCAGGCGAACCGGGGCGATAATTACCGTTTCCACGTTATCAGTCACGAGCACATCAACCTCCCAGATGTACCCGATGTGCACTGCACGCTCGTGAGGCGACTTGCGAGCGCCATTCGGCGCCCACTTGCTACCTTCGGCAACCGGACGGCCTCTCGCGCGATAGTCTGCGCGTGACGCTCCTGGCTTTGCGGCCCCGCCTCGCGACGGGTGTGCTCTTGTCGGGTATCGTTCTACGCCTCACTGTAAAGCGAGGCCCATGCCGTTTTGGGCCTCGGCTGTAACTGATTGGTATGTAAGAGGTTCCCGTACCGTTTGTGACCGGCCACACAGGGCACGAACCGCGCAGTTTGCGTACAGTGGCGGAAATTGCGATAGGTATTGGACGTGATGACCGACCGTCATGACATTTCTGTAATGTTTATCAGCTGACCAGCGCCGCACGCGCCGCGCGTCGCGCCCCATCATTACTTGTTCGCAACCCATGTCCGACAATATCGACGTCCTCCTTACAGAGAATCGTTCATTCCCGCCTCCGGTGGACTTTGTGGCGGGTTCGCACGTGGCATCGCGCCAGCTCTACGACGAAGCTGCGATTAATCCGGAAGCGTTCTGGGAGCGGATGGCCGCAACGCTCGAGTGGTCCACGCCGTGGACGCAGGTGCTCGACTGGCAACCGCCACATGCGAAGTGGTTCGTGGGTGGGACGCTCAACGCTTCAGTGAACTGCGTCGACCGCCACGTCCGCGACGCCATGCGCAACAAGGCGGCACTGATCTGGGAAGGCGAGCCGGGCGACCGCCGCACGCTCACGTATTGGGATCTTTACGTCGAGGTCAACAAGTTCGCGAATGTCCTGCGCACCCTTGGCGTGAAGCGCGGGGATCGTGTCGCGATCTACCTGCCGCTCATTCCTGAAGCCGCGATCGCGATGCTCGCGTGTGCGCGCATCGGTGCGATCCATTCGGTGGTGTTCGGCGGCTTTTCACCTGAATCGCTGCGCGACCGAATCAACGATTCGGACTGCAAGGTGCTCGTCACAGCAGACGGTGGCTATCGACGCGGCCAGATCATTCCGCTCAAGCGCAACGCGGACGCGGCACTCAAGAACACTCCGTCCATCGAGCATGTCGTGGTCGTGCGACGGAGTATGGGGGGCGCGCAGGGCGACGCGTTGTTTTCCGACATGCAGGAAGGGCGCGATCACTGGTATCATCGCCTGATGCACTCTGCGGCAGCGTGGTGTGAGCCGGAGAAGATGGACGCCGAAGACGTGCTCTATATCCTCTACACGTCCGGCACTACGGGAAAACCGAAAGGCATCGTCCACACCACGGGTGGCTACCTCACCGGCGCCGCTTCGACGACACGGATGGTGTTCGACCTCAAGCCGGACGATGTGTTCTGGTGTACCGCCGACGTGGGGTGGGTGACCGGCCACACGTACCTCGTCTACGGTCCGCTCGCAAATGGCGCGACGTGCGTGATGTATGAAGGAGCTCCCGATTGGCCGGAGAAGGATCGCTTCTGGGATATCTGTGAGCGACATGGCGTCACGATCCTCTACACCGCGCCCACCGCCATCCGCGCCTTCATGAAATGGGGCGATGAATGGCCGGCGAAGCACGACCTTTCGCGTCTCCGCCTGCTCGGCTCCGTCGGTGAACCGATCAACCCCGAAGCGTGGATGTGGTATCGGGAAAAGATCGGCGGCAACCGATGCCCGATCGTGGATACCTGGTGGCAGACCGAGACAGGATCGATCGTCATCTCGCCGCTGCCGGGGACGACCGCGACCAAGCCCGGGAGCGCGACCGAGCCGCTACCTGGGTACTCCGCTGCACTGCTCGATTCGCACGCCAGGGAAATCACGATTGGCGGTGGCTTACTCGCGCTCACCAAGCCGTGGCCGTCGATGCTCCGGACCATCTGGGGCGACGATGCGCGCTACGTGGAGACGTATTTCACCAAGTGGCCAGGCCGCCCAGACCTCTATTTCCCGGGCGACGGCGCCAAGCGGGACGCCGATGGCTACTACTGGATACTGGGCCGCGTGGATGACGTGCTCAACGTCGCTGGCCACCGTATCGGGACGATGGAGGTCGAGTCGGCGCTCGTCGAACACCCGAAAGTCGCGGAGGCAGCGGTGGTCGGGCGCGCGCACGAACTCAAGGGGCAGGCGCTCGCGGCCTTTGTCACGCTGCGCGAGGGCTACGCGCCGAGCCCCGCGCTGCGCGACGAGCTGAGGGAATTCGTGGCGCAGAAGATCGGCGCCATTGCCCGGCCAGACGACATTCTTTTCTCCGCCGACCTGCCCAAGACCCGCTCCGGCAAAATCATGCGGCGCCTGCTCCGTGATATTGCCGAGGGGAGAGCGCTGGGCGACACTACGACGCTGGCAGATCCCAACGTCGTCGCGGCACTGAAGGACCAGTATGAGGCGTCGGAGTGACGCCGCACTCCACCCGGCATGGCTCCTGCGCTACGTTTCGCAAAACACCCAAGGAATTTTCCCAATGATGGGCCGGCTGTTCCCCGAGTCGATTTTCCCGCGCAAGCTCAATCCGTCCTCCGAGCGCCGTATGCGCCTCGCGCAGGCGCGGGCCGAGGAGTCGCTGATCCGCGCGCACGTGGATAATGCGCTGATGTTCGTCGACACACTCGCCGAAGACCTGAGCTTCGATCGTGCGATCGACACGTACATCCGCGTCATGGGCGTCCCCGAGCCTTTGGCGAGCACGGTCGCGACGCGTGCGCTCGTCGTGCTCGGACAGGAGCTGGTGCCGTACCGCCGCCGGGCCCGTGAAGAAAACGAGCCTGAGGACGACGGCAAGCCCAAGCTGCGCCTCAACGACGTCGCCGATGCGCGACAAAGGATTCGGCGCGTGTAGTCAAAAGTGAGGCGAGTGAAAGACTATCGTCGTGGCGATGTGGCGATGGCGGGTGACAAGGATGAGTGACGAAAGGAAACGCCCAACGGCTTTGCCGTTGGGCGTCTGGATTTCAGATGACGTGAGTCAGCGTCAGGGTCTGGGTACAGGGGCCGCAGTCATCGGCGGAGCCGTCATCGCCGGAGCTGGCTGCATTCCCTTTGCGACCAGCGCCGAGTCGACGAGCGCCTTGAACTGGTCATACGGGAGGGCACCCGGGACTGTCCGACGACCGATGATGAACGTGGGTGTCGAACCGATAGCGGCCTGCTCGCCCGATCGCTTGTTGGCCGCGATCTGGAGACGGAATTTGCCGTCGTCATAACACTTTTCCCAGTTCGCCACGTTCGCACCGATGGCAGTCGCGTAACTCCTGAAGACGTTCTTGGGCTTGCTCGTCGCTTCGGCGTTCCACTCCATCTGGCCTTGATAGATCCGGTCGTGCATCTCCCAGAACTTTCCCTGCTCGCCAGCACAGTGCGCAGCGTGTGACGCCGGCCAGGTGTTTCGATGCATCGGCAGGGGGAAGTCCACGTACTTGTAGTAGACCTGCCCGGTCGCGACCAGGCGCTTCCGCACGTCCGGCTCGGTCACCGTTGCGAACTGCCCGCAGCTCGGGCACTCGAAGTCCGCGTATTCCGTTACATGCACCGGGGCGGTGGAATCCCCCATCGTGTGCGCAGACACCGCGGGCAGCGGAATGCCGGGCTCCACATCCCCCGGTGGGCCCTTCCCGGCACCACCACGGAATGCGCCGGTAGCAACAGCGGCGCCGATAGCGGCCGCAACAAGACCCGCGATCAACGGCGCCCGATTCTTCTTCGGTGCTACACGGGGGGCTGGCTTGGGATTCACCACGTCGGTTCTTCCTCGTCGTCGTCAGGCGTCCATTCAGTCTGCTTCCATCCATCCGACTTCTCGCCACGTTCGGCATCCGCCACAATGCGGCGGTTCTCTGCTACGTCGGGGCTGTCGAAAGTGGCGCGAACCTCGTAGTGGAAGAGCTCGCTCCGCACCTCGCCAATCAACTTCGTCAGCTCGCCCGCATGCCGCAGCAGTGCTTCCTCCTGCGCCAGAGACCGGATACGCTCGGCCAGCGCGACCAGCATGCGCTCCAGGTTCTTCGCCCGGTCGTCGTCGTACGTCTGCTCCTGCTCCGACATGCACACAAGGTAG
>JBKJKH010000371.1:0-3622 GCA_046597595.1 Gemmatimonadaceae bacterium | reverse complement strand
CTCCGGGTTGAGTGCGATGACGAGATCGATCTGCGCCGGGCGCGCGGTGTATCCCGCGCCGCTGACGCGCACTTCGTACCAGGTGGGCAGTCCCTGGATATTCGACGGAAAAATATTCTTCCCCGAAACGGGAATGCCCATTCGGAAGGTGGCCTGCATCAACAGGCCGTTCGCGCTCGCTGACCCCGTGCCGTTGACGGTGCCGATCTTGAACGCAAAATCGTTGATGCGCTCACTCATGCGATGCCCACGGTATGTCCGGCTGTCTGGCCGGCATAGGGCAACAGCAGGTCGAACTTCTTCATGTCCCACGCCGCCGTCGGGCACCGCTCTGCGCACAGCCCACAATGCAGGCAGACATCTTCATCCTTGACCATGATGCGCGCCGTCTGCGGAAGCGCCTCGGACAGATAGATCGGCTGGCTCGGGTTGAGCACAGGCGCCGACAGACGCTGCGTCAAGGTGTTCGGGTCGCCTTCCGGCGTGATCGTCAGGCAACTCACTGGACACACATCCACGCAGGCATCGCATTCAATGCACAGCGACGCCGTGAAATGGGTCTCGAGATCGCAGTTGAGGCAACGTTCGACCTCACGCGCCGTTTGCTCCGGTGAGAACCCCATCTCGACTTCGGTCGTGAGGTTCGCGAAACGCTCCACCAGCTCGGCATGCTTCATCTTCGCGCGCGCCGCGCCGTTGTAGTCGTTGCTGTACATCCAGGAGTGCATCCCGACTTTCGCGCTGACCAGATTCATCCCCTGCGGCGGGCGTTCCTCGAGGGAAATGCGCTCGCAATAGTTGTGAATCGAGATCGCGGCTTCATGGCCATGCGCGACAGCCCAGATGATGTTCTCTGGTCCCCACGCCGCGTCTCCACCGAAGAACACGCCCGGGAGTGTGCTCGCCATCGTTGCCCGGTGCACAACCGGCATCCCCTTCTCGTCGAACTCGATACCGATGTCGCGCTCGACCCAGGGAAACGAATTCTCCTGCCCGATCGCGAGGATGACGTCGTCACACGGAAGGATCGTCGTGCCGATGACTTCGCTCTTCTGCCTGCCGTTCGACTCGGACCACCGCAGTTGTTCGAGTTCCATTCCGACAAGCTTCCCATTTTCGACGATAAAGCGCTTTGGCGCATGGTTCTCGACGATGTCGATGAGCTCTTCTTCGGCGTCCTCGAGCTCCCACGGCGATGCCTTGAAGTACGGACGCGAACGGCGTGCGATCACCTTGACATCGGTCCCGCCAACACGCTTGGCCGTGCGGCAGCAGTCCATTGCCGTGTTGCCGACACCAACGATCAGGACGCGCTTGCCGATCTCCGTGATGTGCCCGAAATGCACCGACTTCAGCCACTCGATGCCGATATGGATCGCGTCCGTGTCACGACGCCCTTCCATCTCCAGCTCTTTCCCCTTTGGCGCACCGCTGCCGACGAACACGGCGTCGTAGCCCTCGCCGAGCAGCGCACGCATGCTGGTGACCGGCGTGCCGAAGCGGATATCCACGCCCATGTCGAGGACGGCGTTCACCTCGTCGTCCAGCACCGCGGCGGGCAGACGAAACGAGGGAATGTTGATGCGCATCAAGCCGCCCGCACGATCGAGTTTCTCATAGATCGTGACGTCGTAGCCGAGCGGCATCAAGTCATTTGCGACTGTGAGCGAGGCGGGTCCCGCACCGACCAGCGCGATGCGCTTGCCGTTCTTGAGCGTCGGCGCCCGCGGGAGACGGTCGCTGATGTCTCCCTTGAGGTCGGCCGCAACGCGCTTGAGTCTGCAGATCGCCACTGGCTTGCCGTCCACGCGTCCGCGCCGGCAGGCAGGTTCACAGGGCCGATCGCATGTACGGCCGAGGATGCCGGGGAAGACGTTTGACTCGCGATTGAGCATGTACGAGTCCGCGTACCGGCCCTGCGCGATCAGGCGGATGTATTCGGGAACGTTTGTGTGGGCTGGGCACGCCCACTGGCAGTCTACCACCTGATGGTAGTAGCGCGGATTGGATACGTCGGTGGGAATCACAGCCAAAGTCCCGTCCCCGTTTTCATAGTGGCAGAGCGCCTAGCATTGCCCTCCGGAGAGTCCTTTCGCAAGACCGACTCACGAAGGCGTTTCGCAGGACAACAGCAAAGCTAACCGCAGAGGGCGCAGAGGGCGCGGAGGGCGGGAAGCTCGTCCTTCTGATTCAGAAGCAACACTCGATCCTCAATGAACTCCTCCGCGCCCTCTCCGCCCTCTGCGGTTTAACACGCCCGGAGCGTGGACCTATCCAAGGCTGCGACCAAAAGGCAGAATTACGCCATGCGCACGCTACAGAGTCTCGAGGCGGCACTCCTGATTGGAAGTGCCCTGGGCACCATGGAGTTGCGCGCCCAGGCGAGGGACACTTCACGTTTCGATACCGTTACGGTCACGGCGAAGCGCCCGAGTATCGCGCCCCGTATTCGCGAGTTTGAGGAGCGGCGGAACAACTGGATCGGCGGAGCCTTCATCACGCGTGCGGAGATCGAGAAACGACACCCGACGCGGGTGACCGACCTGTTCCTGAGGATTACCAGCGTGGCTCTTGTGGATGTCTCGGGAGTGAAGCTGCTGGCGTCAACGCGCGGACCAAAATTCTCGCTCGCCTCACACCATGCGAGTGGCAAGCTGAACTCGGCCGGGAACCAGAAGTGCATTCTGCGCACCGGCGTCGACGGCATGATCATGGAATACGGCTATGACCCGAACATGCTCGTGCCTGAGGACATCGACGGCATCGAGATATTCCCAGGCTCAGCAACCATTCCGTCGAAGTACACGGGAATGAGCATGGACAAAGGATGTGGATTGGTGCTGATCTGGACTCGAACTGGAGAACGGGAGTGATCACAAGACGGCAATTCGCGGCGTTGGGCACCACGGGACTGGCAGGGTTGCTGCTCCCACGCGGCCTGCGCTCCGCCATGGCAATGACCCCCGCGTGGCCAGGCTACGAACGGGCGATCATTGTCGACTGCCTCGCGTCGCCGGGACCGTTCAATGTCCCGAACATGTTCGACGCGCCGTACTCGGATGCAATGCTTGCGAACGCGCGGGCATCGGGCATCACCGCGCTGAACGTGACCGTGAACGGCAACGGAATCACCGGGGCAGCAGCATTCGAGAGCACGATGCGCGCGCTGGCATTCCTCGACCGCGAGTGCAATGCCCATCCCGACGCATTCGTCAGTGTGCGCACCGTCGCCGACATCCGCCGGGCCAAGAGCGAGCGCAAGATCGGGCTCATCGCCGGATTCCAGGATGCCACGATGCTCGAGAGCGACCTTTCCCGCGTCGACCTCTTCAGCAACCTCGGCGTCAAGATCATCCAGCTCACCTACAACGTCCGTAATCTCGTTGGCGACGGATGCCTCGAGCCCGGGGATGCGGGGCTGAGCAACTTCGGACGGCAAGTCGTCGCCCGCATGAACGAGCGGGGCATGCTCGTGGACACGAGTCACTGCGGACAACGCACGACGCTGGATGCGATTGCGATGTCCACGAAGCCGGTCGTGGCGACGCACAGTGGCTGCAAGGCCATCAACGACGTGCCGCGCAGCAAGACCGACGACCAGATCCGGAAGCTCGCCGACAAG